>JADYXV010000377.1 GCA_020853995.1 Novosphingobium sp. | reverse complement strand
GCAGGAAGCCTCTCGGCAAGGCACCTTGTGCAGGGCGGGCTGGTTGCCCGTCCAAGCAAGGTAACGCTGTCCGAGAGGCTTCCTGCGTCAACCCCTCCGGGGCGGGCCCCTTTTGGCCGATTGATGCGTCTTTCGTCGGTCACTATGCGACGGCATGGCTCCCTCCTCAATCCTTGCACTCGGCCAAAATCGGCTCCGTCACGGTGAGCCAGATTGGTCGGAAAGCGCTCTAGTCATCGTCTTCGAATGCCAGGCTCCCCTGATTGATCAACGCACCGATCAGCGCAACGGTATCCGTTGAAAGGTCTGCATCCGGATCGAGCGGGACAATTTCGTTCGCACAGAAGCGTTCAGCAAGGACTGAATCTGAACCCTCACAAGAGAAGCTTTCACCGTCCACAAACAGCAGATTTTCCTCTGGCCCAAGGCGGATAAACGAAAATCGTGATGCGGGATTACGGAGCAGTCTGGAGCCTTGTGCAACGCAAGCACGCAGTGCTTTTTGGCTGACAGGTTTGTCCGGCCGCCAGTCCCTTTCATATTTGGGCAGGCTATTGTTCTGGCCGAACCATCGCGCGAATGCGGCCTGATCGGAAAGGGCATCCATCACAAGGCCATGTAATCGTTCAATTGCTACTGGTGTGATTTCGCCAGGCTGCGCCTGCAAGGTCAGATCCGCATCGGTGTAACGCTCTTCCTCCGCGATTTGTCCGGCAACATGTTCGGCCCATCCTTCAATCAGTTCGCTTTGCGATGGCGCGCGAAACCCGATCGAATAGGTCATGCAATCATCGCCAACAGCGACACCTTCATGCGCAAAACAAGGCGGTACGTAGAGAATGTCACCGGGATTGAGTACCCATTCGTCCGTCGCTTGGAAATCAGCGATCAACCGCAGATCGTTATGGGGCAGCAGTGGCGTTTGCGCATCACACTTTGGCCCCACACGCCAGCGCCGCTGGCCCAGGCCTTGAACCAGAAATACATCGTAATTGTCGTAATGTGAGCCGACACCACCGCCATTTGTGGCATAGCTGACCATGACATCGTCAATGCGCCAGTTGGGCACGAAACGGAAAGGCGAAACCAGTCCGGCAACATCCGGTACGTGATGATCGACAGCCTGTACCAGCAAAGTCCATGGGCCTGTGCCCAATTGTCCGAAGCGCGCCTCCTGGAATGGCCCTGATTCCATAGCCCGGCCGCTGTCGTCACCGATGACAAGGCGTGATTCGACATCGTCCTCGCAGGCAAGACCTGCCAATTCGTCAGGCTCAAGCGGATTATGCCAATTTTCCCACGGATTGCGGATCAGCAATGGCTGCTTTTGCCAGTTATGGCTGAGGAAGTGTGCGAGATCGAAACAGGCAAATTTCATGGCGCGCTAATGCGCTGGTGCGTCTCGCCTGTCAAAGTTACGCCCTCGTGCACACACGATTTCATCGGAATGGCATATGTTGCGTTAACATGGAAAGGGCAGGGGAAGGTAAACCTTCTCCTGCCCTTGCATGTTACGCTTTTGGGGGTCCTTTAGAACTCGTAGCGAGCCCGGACGCCGAAGTAGCGGCGCGAATTACGGTCAAGAGCTTGCTGGAGCAGTCCGACCGATCCACCCGGAGAAACCGCCATGTTCGAGACATAGCGTTTGTCGAACAGGTTATTGACATAGAGGGCAACGCGCAGGCCGCCACGGTCGTTCTGGTCGATACCAATGCTGCCATTGACGACAGCATATGCCTTTTGCACGAGCAGCGGGTTTGCGAGCAGGTCAAAATTGACAGAGCTCTGGTAGGAAACGTCTGCCTGGATGAAGCCGTCAAATGGCAGCGATGGCAATAGAATGTCGTAGTTCCCGCCGACATTGAACTTGAGGCGCGGCGCGTTGGGCAAGCGCTTGCCAGCCAGATCCTGCCCTCTGACCGTCGATGGACCCGCGCCATCAAGATCAAAGCAACCGACGGTTTGTGCAGCATAGCACTGCGCGCCAGGGAACGACATGATCCGCGTGTCGGTAAAGCTCAACGCGCTGTCGAGCGTGAGGGTGGGAATCGGACGGGCGGACAGTTCGATTTCGAAACCGCGTGTGCGCACGCGGCCGACGTTGTTCAAGGTCAACTCGATCGTATTGTCCGGCAGAACTTGACCTGATTGCGCCTGAAAGTCGCGGAAATTGCTCCAGAAGGCCGAAAGGTTGAACTGGACCTTGTTATCAAGGAAGCGCGACTTGATGCCTGCTTCAAAGGCATCGGAAGTTTCGGGACGTACAGGGGTGGCGGCACGGCGTGGGTTGAAGCCTGTGCTGATGTCAAAGCCTTGCCCTTTGTATCCGCGCGCGAACGAGGCGTAGACCATGACTGCGTCGGAGAGGTCCTGACGCAACGATGTTTTCCACGTAACCACAGTGTCCGATGCCGCGCCGGTGCACAAGGCGAGGCAGGTTAGGTTGTTCGCAGGCGGGTTGGCGTTCGGAGCGTTGTTGATGAACCGCGCAGAGATTTCTTCATGGTTCAGGCGAACACCGGCATCAATATGGGTCGCCTCTGTCAGGCTGTAAGTTGCCTGTGCGAAGCCGGCATAGCTTTGGGTCGCACTACGCGACGTCCAGTTCGCCACGACCGGGCCAGATGGGCCGCGCGCAAAGCTGCGGTCTGTCTTGCCGTCGGCATAGAAAAGTCCAACCACGTATGTGAAGTCTGACTTCGATGGCGAAACAAGGCGCAGTTCCTGCGTAAACATGCTTGCGGCATAAGTGCTGCTTGCAGCGATCCCGCCGGGGATGCCGAGGACGTTCGAGATCGTGTAGTCGAAGTCTTCCTCGAAGCGGAATGCCCAGTCCTGATAGCTGGTGACAGAGACCAGATCGGCAAAGCCAAGGTCAAGCGTTGCCCGTCCGGAAACCGTGGTCTGCTTGCTCTTGTTGAACAACGGGCGGTTCAAGCGGACGCTGTAGTTATCTTCACCCGGCGTAATGCCGACAAGGCT
>JADYXV010000376.1 GCA_020853995.1 Novosphingobium sp. | reverse complement strand
GTCAATGCCGCTGCCAGGAGTCATCCTCAGGATGAATCACGACAAACGCATCTTGTCCAGCGCCATGCCCGGGAATTTGCCCCGGTTACAGGCTGCGATGGTTGATTTCGTATTAAGTGACTCATGAGTGTCTGTCTCATTAAGCAACTTGACGAGTTGTTCGTGACTGATCGGGCGCGAGAGCAGATAGCCTTGGACCGCATCGCAGCCCATGACTGTCAGAAGGTCGAGTTGCTCGCGCGTTTCCACACCTTCTGCCACCGAATGAAACCCCAGACTGTTGGCCATAGAAATGATTGTCTGGACAAGCACACGCGCATCTGGACGGACCATGAGATCTTGCAGCAGCGAGCGATCAATCTTGAGGCGGGTGAACGGCAAACGGATGAGGCTGGCGAGATTTGAATACCCGGTACCAAAATCGTCAATCGCTATTGAAACGCCAAGCCGAGAAATCCGCGCAAGACGATCGGCGGCAAGATCCACATCGCGCATCGCCACGTCTTCGGTGATTTCCAGCTCAAGCAGTCGCGGCGGTGCGTCCCAGCGCTGCAGGGATGCTTTGACCATGGCGATGAACTCGACCGTCTCAAGCTGATGAGGCGATACGTTTATCGAAATGCGAAGCGGCCGTCCGGCTGCCGCAAACTCCCCGATCCTGCGCACAGCTTCGCCGGCAACCCATTCGCCAATCGCATTGATCAAGTTGGACCGCTCGGCCAGCGGTATGAAGTCACTTGGCATCACAAGGCCGCGGCGCGGATGTCGCCAACGCAGCAATGCCTCAGCCGAACTGATCCTCAGCGAACGGCAATCAAACAGTGGCTGATAATGCAGCTCAAATTCACCGCGGCTCAGCGCTTCACGAAGCTCTTGTTCCTCTTCGGCAATGCGGCGCGCCTCGTCATCAAGCGCAGAAGTATAGACCTCAACCCGGCTACGGCCTGACCTCTTGGCATGGTACATGGCGGTATCGGCTGCACGTAACAATTCCGAATAGGTCGAGCCATCCTTGCCTGCATAGGCAATACCGATGGATGCGCTTACGCTGGCCATGTTGGCGGCCAATTCATAGGGCTCGCTTATGACCCGCAGAATGCGCGCGGCAATTTTGCGGGCAACAGCCTCGTCAGTAATGTTCGACAGGAAAACGGTAAACTCGTCACCACCAAAACGCGCCAAACTGACCTTTGGCGGAAGCACGTTGGTCACGCCATCTTCATCGGCAACGAATTCATCAAGGCGGCTGGCGAGCTTGAGACGTTCTGCAGCGACCTGCAACAGACGGTCGCCAAAATTGTGGCCTAATGTATCGTTGACGCTTTTGAACCCGTCAATGTCAATGAACAGGAACGCCGAGAGGCCGGCCTCCTTCTTCAATTGCAATTCAACATTGCGCTCGAACGAAGCGCGGTTGAAAAGATTGGTAAGCGCATCGCGGTGCGCAACCTCATGGAGGCCCTCGATGGTCTGTCTCATGCGCTGCGTGATCACGTCGACCGCATTGCGCATCGGGCCTTCCTCCGGGCGCTTGTTTTCAGCAGGATCAGCGTCGAGATGGCCTTGACTGATGCGATCTATGCTCTCGATCAGCCAAGTCATTTCGTGCCGTATGCCTCTTTCCCGCCTTGCAAGATGGGCCGCAATGGCAGCAAAAGTAGCAATCATCACGAAGGCGACGCCCAAGGCTCGCAAGTTTGAAAACAGCAACAACACGCCTGCGAACAGCCCGGCAGTAGCCACCAAAAGGAGTACTTCAACTAGCCAGAGCGGTTGTCTGAAGTCAGACTTCTTGAATTTTGGCGATCCAGACATTCATGACGGGATACTGATGAGGATTTAATCCGGCCTTACCGTCTGCCCTGTGCATTCGCGTAATGGAGGCACTAATTTTCTTAACATTTCTGAAGCGTTGCGACTGAGGGGATGCCACCAATTCTTGATGCTGAAACGGGGCTGAGGTGATGCCCCTGCTTGCCTAGTGCGGATCGACACGGCATAGCCCGCGCATGCATGATATACGCCTCATCCGCGAGAACCCCGAAGTCTTTGACGCCGCCCTTGCTTTGCGCGGGGTTGAGCCTGTCGCCCAATCCATTCTGGCGATCGATGCCAAGCGCCGCGACATTGCAACGCGGATGCAGGAAGTGCAGGCACGGCGGAATGAAGCCTCGAAAGCTATTGGCGCTGCGATGGGCAAGGGTGACAAGGACACCGCCGAGGCACTGAAGGCCGAAGTCGCGATGCTGAAAACAGAACTGCCGGCGCTCGAAGAAGACGAACGCCGCCTTACAGGCGAACAGAATACCGCGCTGGCAGCGTGGCCCAATCTGCCCGATGCAGGGGTGCCAGAGGGCGCCGATGAAGCTTATAATATCGAGGTCAGCCGCTGGGGCACCCCGCGCCAATTCACGTTCGCACCACTAGAGCACGCGGATCTTGGTCCGGCGCTCGGCCTTGATTTCGAAACAGGCGCGTTGATTTCGGGCGCGCGGTTCACCTTCCTCAAAGGTGGCATGGCCCGCCTTCACCGCGCGCTGGCACAGTTCATGCTCGACCGGCAAACCGGCGAGAACGGCTATCTGGAATGTATCCCGCCCTTGTTGGTGAAGGATGAGGCTGTGTTCGGCACAGGCCAGTTGCCCAAGTTTTCCGAGGATCTGTTCAAGACCACTGATGGCCGCTGGATGATCCCTACCGCAGAAGTCAGCCTGACCAACGCAGTGCAAGGCCAGATCCTTGGCGATGCCGCCCTTCCCCTGCGGATGACCGCGCTGACGCCGTGCTTCCGTTCCGAAGCTGGCTCTGCGGGGCGCGATACGCGCGGTTTCATCCGCCAGCACCAGTTTGAGAAGGTCGAACTGGTCTCTATCGTGCGGCCCGAGGATTCCGAGGCCGAACATGAGCGGATGACGCAGTGTGCCGAGGGCGTGTTGCAGGCGCTGGGGCTGCCCTATCGCAAGGTGCTGCTATGTACAGGCGACATGGGCTTCACCGCGCGCAAGACGTATGATCTGGAAGTGTGGCTGCCCGGACAAGCTGCCTATCGCGAGATTTCATCATGTTCCAACTGCGGCGATTTTCAGGCGCGACGGATGAATACCCGCTATCGCCCGGAAGGCTCTAAAACCACCGAATTCGTCCATACTCTTAACGGTTCAGGGCTTGCCGTTGGCCGCACACTGGTGGCAGTTCTTGAAAACTACCAGCAACAGGACGGATCGGTGGACGTACCAGAAGTATTGCACTCCTACATGGGCGGATTAACCC
This sequence comes from Novosphingobium sp., assembly GCA_020853995.1. Lineage (GTDB taxonomy): Bacteria > Pseudomonadota > Alphaproteobacteria > Sphingomonadales > Sphingomonadaceae > Novosphingobium. Next base: position 7,602 of record JADYXV010000376.1, on the reverse strand, counting down.
GTCTGGTGCCTCCGTCTTGACAGGCAGGCTCGCCGCAGCACTGTTGCTTGTGCTGGCCACACCGCTGGCCGCACAGCAAGGCGCGCGCGGGCCTATTGTGGCGTGGAGCTATACGGTTGAAGCCGGCGATACTTTCGCCACAATTGCAAAGCGTTGGGGCGTCGAAATGGCAGCGCTGGGTGAGGCTAATGGCATCCCCAGCCCCTATGTCATTCGCGTTGGTCAAGTGCTCCGGCGGCCAGAACCTGTCGTTAAAAAAACAGTGCCAGCGGCAAAGCCCGAACCACGCCCTGCACCGTCAACCCGTCCTGCCCCGCCGCCGCGTCCACCACTGGCACCACGTGAATCAGACGCGCCGCGCATGCAGTGGCCGACCGAAGGGGCCATCGTGTCGCGCTTTGGCGATTTGCGGGGGGGCATACCGTCCAATGGCATCGACCTGGCCGCGCTTTACGGAACAAAAGTGCGGGCAGCGGCTGCCGGTACGGTAATCTACGCCGGAAATGAACCGGAACGCTTTGGCCAGTTGATCCTGATCGATCATGGCAGCGGGTTCGTCACCGCCTATGCCTATCTCGGATCAATGACCGTGAAAGAAGGTCAGGTGGTAACAGCGCGCGAACGCATTGCGCTGGTTGGTAAAAGTGGCGAGGTCAAGCGCCCCACCGTCCACTTTGAATTGCGCCGCAACAACGTACCGCGCAATCCTGAACTCTATCTGCCGCCGCGATTGTGATGCGGCGCGATTTGCATGGGCTGCGGCGCAAGGGGGCAAGCGGTCGCGGTCCGGTAAACGTGCTGCGCAGGACGCTGAAGGTGCCGGTCTGGGCGGATTTAAGCCTTAGGCTGGGGGCTGCCTTCGCGCTGATCATGTTCGTGGTTATGATCCACTGGTTCGATCGGGCAGGCCTGAAGGACACGCATGACGGCTCGATCAGCTTTCTCGACGTTGTCTATTTTACGATGATCTCGATCACCACGACCGGCTTCGGGGATATCGCGCCTGTCAGCGACCGTTCCCGCCTTATCGAAGCCGTCATCGTTACCCCTATCCGCATTGCAGTCCTGTTTATCTTTGTCGGCACGGCCTACAATTTCATCATCAAGCGAACCTGGGAAAGGTGGCGCATGGCGCAGATCCAGAAGAATCTGACCGATCACATTATCGTGCTGGGCTTTGGCATATCAGGTTCGGAAGCCGTGGCTGAATTGATCGCACGCGGGACCGAACCCGGGCGGATTGTGGTGCTTGACCCGAATGAAGGGCGGCTCGCTATCGCAGCCGGTCTGGGATGCAATGTCATGGCAGCAGATGCCACGCGTGATGCCACCCTGCTGGATGTGCGTATCGGAAGCGCCAGCGCCGTACTGGTCTCAGCCGGCCGCGACGACACCTCGATCCTGATAACGCTGACCGCGCGCCATCTGGCCCCGGATATTCCGATCAGCACCGTGGTTCGCGCGGTGGACAACGAGGCGCTTGCCCGGCAGGCAGGTGCAAGCACCGTGATAAATCCGGTGCGCTTCACCGGCTTGCTTCTGGCGGGCTCGGCGCATGGCACCCATGTGGCGGATTATCTCACCGATCTTGCCTCTATCGAAGGGCGCGTCCAACTGGTCGAGCGCGATGTGCTTCCTGACGAGGTTGGCCAGCCGCTTTCCGCGCTCAGCACTGGCGGGCGGGGCTTGCGCATCAATCGCAAAGGCAAAGCCATCGGCTTTTGGGATGATGCCGCCCGCGTGTTGCAGGCGGGCGACGTCATCGTAGAAATAGTGCCGACGAAGCTCTGAATCTAGCGGAACCCGACCAGCAAGAACGCCAGACCCATTGCAAGGTAAGCCACCAGCCAATAGCCGCCATCGATCAGCGCCAGCCGCGTGCTGCACCGCTGTTGCGTATAGCTGATCCACAGGGACGGTATAACAAAGGCAATGGCAAGGCCGCCTGACATCATGAAATAAAGCCACCACTTTACCGACAGCGTCTCAGCCCCGACGCGAGCAAACATGTGGCCCATCATCGTGGCCGAAACGAACAGCAGCGCGGCGGTAATTCCTGCCGTGCGCGCCGGCGAACGGCGGATGCCAAGATTACCCGGCCCTACTTCTTCAAGCCGCGCACGGCCAAACATCGGACCATACCATGCTGCCGAAACAACAAGCGCAGCAATTACAGCAACCAAGACAGCAAGCCAGTTGACCGGACCCATAGTGTTCTTTCTTCCGCGCCCCGCAGGTGAACTTGCTACGCGCGTGAAGGCCGCTTGGCAATCGCCGGACACCACACTTCAGGCTGTAGGTGACGGGGAGGCAATTTTGCCTTATGGGCCGCCGGATTATGGCAACGCAACTTCCCCCGCGCGAAATCCCTGACGCCCCCAAAGTCGGCATGGTCAGCCTCGGCTGTCCCAAGGCCCTCGTTGATTCGGAACGGATTCTTACCCGTCTGCGTGCCGATGGCTATGCCATGAGCGCCGACTATGCCGGCGCCGATGTGGTGCTGGTCAACACCTGCGGCTTCCTTGATTCTGCCAAGGAAGAAAGCCTTGCCGCCATTGGCGAAGCCATTGCCGAAAACGGACGCGTTATCGTGACCGGCTGCATGGGCAACGAAGCGGACGCTATCCGCGCGCGCTTCCCGCAAGTGCTGGCGGTGACGGGCGCGCACCAGTACGAGGCTGTGGTTGAGGCCGTGCACGAAGCGGCCCCACCCAGCATGGGGCCATACATCGACCTGATCCCCCAGGCAGAACCCGGCGATGTGAAACTCACCCCGCGTCACTACAGCTACCTCAAGATTTCCGAAGGCTGCAATCACGCATGCGCCTTTTGCATCATCCCCAGCCTGCGCGGAAAACTCGCCAGCCGCCGCATCGACGCCGTGCTGCGCGAGGCCGAAAAGCTGGTGGCAGCAGGCACCCGCGAACTGCTGGTGATCAGTCAGGACACCTCGGCCTATGGCGTCGATGTGCGGCACGAAGAGCGCATGTGGAAGGGCAATCCTGTTCGCACGCACATGACCGATCTGGCGCGCGAGTTGGGCAAATTGCGCACGCCCGAAGGCGAAACACCTTGGGTACGCTTGCACTATGTCTACCCCTACCCGCACGTCGATGCGGTGATCCCGTTGATGGCCGAAGGGCTGGTAACGCCCTATCTGGATATCCCGTTCCAGCACGCCAGCCCCAATGTGCTGCGCGCAATGAAGCGCCCGGCGAATGAGGCCAAAGTGCTCGACCGGATCAAATCATGGCGCGCAATCTGCCCTGATATTGCAATCCGCTCCAGCTTCGTCGTGGGCTTTCCCGGTGAGACGCAAGCTGATTTCGAATATCTACTGGAATGGCTGGACGAGGCGCAATTGGACCGCGTCGGTGCGTTCCGGTTTGAACCTGTCGCCGGTGCTGCCGCCAACGACCTGCCCGATCAGGTGCCCGAAGCAGTCAAGGAAGAGCGCTATGCCCGCCTAATGGAAAAAACCGAGGCGATCAGCGCGGCCAAGCTGGCGGCAAAAGTCGGACGCACGATCCCTGTAATCATCGACGAAGTGGGCGAACCTGACGAAGATGGCGATATTGGCGCCACCGCAAGATCACAGGCCGATGCTCCCGAAATCGACGGTGCTGTCTATCTGCGCGATGTGCCAGCAAACCTTCAGGCCGGAGACTTTGTTCAAGTGCTGGTTGAGGACGCTGACGCGCATGACCTCTACGGCGTGATCGTGTCGTAAAGGTCAGGCAAATTCCTTGCAAGCTGCCGACAGCAGGGATTCACGCAGCTTGTCCAGTTCTGCCGCGTCAAAGCCGCTCATGTCGGCCACGCCTTCAATCGCGTCCTCGCCAAAACATTGCGCCAGCATGATGGTTGTGCCCTTCAGGCGCTTGTTCAGTTCGACCGACCAGAACGTGCGCACGGTGGGCGCCGATGGATCGGAGGGATCTTCGTCAACCACCATGGCCAGCCGGTTTGAGCGCATCCGCACGAAAGCACCAACCGGATAGACGCCAACTGTCTCGACCAGCTTTTCCAGCAAAGTTGCGTCGAATTTTTCGGGCTGGGCGCGCAAAACGCGGATAGCTTCGACCGGATCAAGCCCGGCACCGGCGGCAGATACCGATGACAGCGTATCATAAGCATCGCAGATGGCCGCCATACGGCTAAGCTTGTCAATCTCGTTGCCCGACAAGCCATGCGGATATCCGCTGCCATCCAGCCGTTCGTGGTGTTGCAAAACGGCGTTTATGACAGCTCCGGGAATGTCACCTGCAGCCTTCAGGAATGAACAGCCCAGCAGAACGTGCTGGTCTTTAAGCTCGGCAGGCAGTTGGGCATAATCAGACCCGACCGCAGAAAGATCGACCGGCAATTGCCCCACGCCGATATCCATCAATAGCCCGGTCATGCCGGCATCGCGAATGTCGAGCGGATCAAACTTCATATGCCGCGCCATTGCGATCATCAGCGCGCTGACTGCCAGTGAATGGCGGTAAATAAATTCGCTGCCGTTCTGACAGCGCAGCAGGCCATTGAATGCGTAAAGGTTGCGCTGCACCGACGCGTAAATCGCATCGATTACCGGCTCCACATCCTTAGCATTGACGGTCTTGCCAAGGCGCGCTTCAAGGAAGGTCTTGTTCACCACGCGCAGCGCATCGCCCACAGTCCGCTTCGCACGGCCAAATTCGCGGGCCATCGGCATCACTGTTGGCGGCCGGACAAAGGTAGGGCGGGCCATCGCTGCCGGCTGCACCGCCACCGGCGCACTTGCCGCTCTGGCCAAAGTACGTTGCTGCCGTTCAACCACGTCATTCCCGCGCGAAACATCGATGATTACGCCATCAACATCGCTTTCGCGCAGCGACGCCAGCATGTCAGGGTCTTCGAGAAGAAACTTGCTTTTCCAAAAAGGATGACTGAACCAGCTGCCCTCCAGTTTATGGATGAACATGCCGAGTTCGACGTCGCTGGTTGATACGCGCTTGAGCATGGCCTGCCTGTAAAAATTGTACGGCCTTACTCTTTAGTTAGCGCTGGTATCACTTGTTAAGCAAAGCCCATCCGTACAATTGCTTAGAACGCAGCCAAAGCCCTGCGATTAAGGATAGGATCGAGCATTCCGGCAGCAGATCCAGAACGCACACCAGCTAGGCCTGAACAGGCTTCAGCCTCCAATGGCTGACGCCCCATTCCTTGCCGCCACTGTGGCCAAACAAGCCCGCCGTGGCGAGGTAGAACAGGCGCCAGCGCCGCATCCACAAAGCCGTATCTTTGCCATAGACATCGCGCAGAACCGGTTCAATGTCCGCCACATTGGCATCAAACAGCGCCAGCCAGTCCAGTGCGGTCCGTTCATAATGCGTGCCGTCCCAACGCCATTCCTGCTCCACTTCGAAAAGGTCGGCAAACTCGCGGATCAAAGCCTGGCTGGGCATGATCCCGCCGGTAAAGAAATACTGCGCAATCCAGCTTGATTTGTCCGCCGTATCAAAGCGGTATGGATATTTTGCATGACTGAACACATGCAGGAACAAGCGGCCATCGGGCTTTACCCAATGGCGTACCCGGCCCAGCAATTCACGCCAATTGGCCATGTGCTCAAACATCTCGACCGAAACGACGCGGTCGAACCTGCCTTCGGGCTTAAACGCATTCATATCGGCAGTGATAACTGTCAGATTCGTCAGACCGCGCGCTGCTGCCTTGGCGCGGATATGGTCACCTTGCGGGCGTGAATTGGATACTGCGGTAATCCGCGCTTCGGGGTAGCGCGCCGCCATGAACAGGCTAAGCGAGCCCCACCCGCAGCCCAGTTCCAGAATTTCCTGACCATCGACCAGACCTGCATGTTCCGCCGTCGCCTCAAGCGCTGCGTGCTCTGCCTGCACAAGGGTTTCCCTGCCGGTGGGATATAGGCAGCACGAATATTTGGCGTTCGGCCCCAGGCTTAATTCAAAGAATCGTGGTGGCAGTTCGTAATGCTGTTCGTTGGCTGCATCGGTATGTTCAGCCACGGCACGGCGCGCCATCCATGCGGCAAAACCTGCATCTGATGGCTGTTCACGCCGCAGCGCAGCCAAGCGCTGGTTGCACATGAACGTCACGCCCGCGCGCGTCAGGGTATCGGGCAACGGCAAACGCTCAACCAGCGCTGTGGCAAGACTTAGAAAGCTCATAAAACTGTTGTAGCGATAAGCCCGTAACATGTGTCAACCTGCTCTCTCGGGAGCGGTCTACAAAGTCTGTCCGAACGGTAGGAACGCACAGGCCATGTTGGCCGGGCGGAAGGGGTAGTTGTGTTGATGGGCGGCGAACGCGCGCTTGATATTGCGGTTGTGGGCAGTGGCATATCGGGCCTTTCGGCCGCCTGGTTATTGGCCAAGGGCCACCGCATAACCCTGTTCGAAGCTGCAGACCGGCTTGGCGGGCACAGTAATACCGTTGAGGCACAAGGCGTTCCGGTCGATACCGGCTTCATCGTATTCAACGAACGCACTTACCCCAACCTCACCGCATTACTTCGCCATCTGGACGTGCCGACGCGCGAAACGATCATGAGTTTTGCAGTTTCGCTGGATCATGGGAAACTTGAATATTCCGGCGATCTGCGCGGGCTCTTTGCCCAGAAGCGCAACCTTGTATCCCCGCGCTTCTGGTCCATGCTGCGTGATTTGGCGCGGTTCTACAAAGCCGCCCCGCGTGACCTGCCCGACCTTGGCCAGCAAGGCCTCGGTGCCTATCTTGATGGCCTTGGCTGCGGGCCAGCGTTTCGCGATGATCACCTTTATCCGATGGCTGCGGCAATCTGGTCCACGCCGGTTGCCGATATTCCGCATCACCCCGCCGCAGCCTTCATCCGCTTCTTCGAAAACCACGGTCTCCTCCAGTTCCGCGAACGCCCGGTGTGGAGCACTGTTTCTGGCGGCAGCCGCGAATATGTAAAGCGCATCAGCGCGCCTTTTGCCGATGGTATCCGCTTGTCCTCGCCTGTGCGCAAAGTCCGGCGCTTGCCCGATGGTGTCGAGCTTGACGCAGGGCGCGGGTGGGAGCGGTTTGATCATGTGGTTATCGCGGCCCACGCCGATCAGGCCCTGGCCATGCTCACCGATGCCGATGCGGAGGAACGCGAATTGCTGGGCGCATTCCCTTATCGCCGCAACGAGGCCGTGCTGCATTCCGACCCTGCATTGATGCCGCGTCGCCGCAAGGTTTGGTCTGCATGGAATTACGCAGCGGAACGTGCTGCCTCGCAGCATCAGCTTTCGGTAACGTACTGGATGAACCGGCTACAGCACTTACCACCGCAAAAGGATCTGTTCGTCACGCTCAACCCGTTGGTCGCCCCCGATCCCGCGCTGGTCCATCGCCGCGAATTTTCTGATCACCCCGTCTTCGATGCCGCAGCAGGCCTTGCTCAACCGCGGCTATGGTCCTTGCAAGGGCGGCGGCGGACGTGGTTTTGCGGCGCGTGGTTTGGCGCAGGCTTCCACGAAGATGGCTTGCAGGCAGGCCTTGCCGTTGCGGAACAACTCGGCGGTATGCGCCGTCCGTGGCAAGTCGCGGAGGAATCCGGCCGCATCCATGTAACCCATCACGCGCGCGCTC
>JADYXV010000375.1 GCA_020853995.1 Novosphingobium sp. | reverse complement strand
CTGCCTCCAGCGAGCACCGGTGGAAAGGATGAGCGTCTTGGTCTTCAGGCTGGCTCCGTTTTCAAGACGAATTTCGTGCAGGCCGTCTGCGCCTGCGGGCACGAGTTCGATGGCCTTTTGAAGGTTCATCACGTCAACTTCGTATTCCTTGACGTGCTGCTCCAGTTGGGCAACCAGCTTTGGCCCTTCGGTGTGCTGGACCGAGATGAAGTTTTCGATGCCCATCGTATCAAGCACTTGGCCGCCAAACCGTTCGGCAACGACACCGGTACGGACGCCTTTGCGGGCAGCGTAGATAGCCGCAGCAGCGCCAGCAGGACCGCCGCCAATGATCAGGACATCGAACGGGTCCTTCGCGCCGATCTTTTCAGCAGCACGCGAGGCGGCATTCGTATCTAGCTTTGCCACGATCTGCGCGAGGTCCATGCGGCCTGAACCGAAAGGTTGGCCGTTCAGGAATACGGTGGGCACAGCCATGATCTGGCGACGCTCAACCTCGTCCTTATAGAGCGCGCCGTCGATGGCGACGTGCGTGATTTTGGGGTTCAGCGCAGCCATGATGTTTAACGCCTGCACCACGTCAGGGCAGTTCTGGCAGGTCAGCGAGAAGAACGTTTCAAAGTGCAGCGGGCCATCAAGGCCGCGCACCTGATCAAGCAGATCGGCGTCTTCCTTGGGCGGGTGGCCACCGACATGCAGCAACGCGAGGACAAGCGAGGTGAATTCGTGGCCCATTGGCAGGCCAGCGAACACGGCTTGCGCGCGACCTTCATCAGCGCTGATAGCGAAGCTGGGAGCGCGTCCATCGGTGCCATCAAAACGGGCAGTTACTTTGTCGGACTGCGCGGCGATCTCTTCGACAAGCGAGCGCATTTCCGCCGATTTCGGAGTGTCATCAAGGGTTGCGACCAGCTCGACCGGACGGCGCAGGTTGGCGAGATAGGCCTTGAGCTGGGCGGTGGTTGGAGCGTCGAGTACGGACATGGAAGCAAACCTTTCAAGCACACGGCACCGCACGTCACCGGCTGGTCGGCGCGCAGAATAGCGTAGCGGGGAATATCAAGAACTCGTGGAACCGGTGGGCCGCCCATGTTTGGCGCGGCCCGTCCGGGGGAAACTGGAAGGAGTTGGCCCCACGAGGCCCGCCCCTTCCAAAGAGCATCAGATCTTGCCGACGAGGTCGAACGAAGGTGCAAGCGTTTCGCCACCTTCTTCCCACTTGGCAGGGCAAACCTGGCCTGGATTTTCACGCCAGTACTTGGCAGCCTTGATCTTGCGCAGCAATTCGGTTGCGTTGCGGCCTACGCCTTCTGGCGTGATTTCAACGAGTTGGATCGTGCCGTCAGGATCGGTCACGAAAGTGCCGCGATCGGCAAGGCCGACGCCTTCGCGCAGGATGCCGAAGTTGTTCGAAATGGTGTGGTTCTGATCACCCAGCATGTAGTAGTTGATCTTGCCAACTGCTGGCGAGCTGTCATGCCATGCCTTGTGGCTGAAGTGCGTGTCGGTGGATACCGAATAGACTTCAACGCCCAGACCCTGAAGTTCGCCATAGATGTTGGCAAGGTCTTCAAGTTCGGTCGGGCAGACGAAGGTAAAGTCGGCTGGGTAGAAGAAGAATACGCCCCACTTGCCGATGACATCTGCATCGCTGACGTCAACGAACTTGCCTTGATGATAGGCGGTTGCCTGGAACGGGAGAAGCTTGGTTCCGACGATCGACATAAGCTCAAATCCTTTTGATTGGTCGGTTGGGAAACTCGGTGTGATGCTGAGGTAGTGCATCGGAGTCGTTTTTTCCAATGAGCAATTCCGCCTTCATTGATTGAGTTACTCGATCAATGAACCGATTACTGACGGTTTCGTAGGTAAAAAAGGTGGCCGCAGGATTTGCAAATGCTCTGGCAACGATGAGAATATTGCTCAGAAACAATGCACTAATTGCATCAGGTGCATTTTTTGCAGCAAATCTGGCAATTTGTGCACTTGTCAAAACCCCTCCGACAAACCAAGTGGCAATCTGCAACGAAACGATTTCGTTCAATTTAAGTCGACATTGGAAGATTCATGGCTGCCTCCACCGAAATGCAATCCCTGACCGACACGGCTTCAAATGCCGGTGACGGACGCAAAAAGACCGTCGGGCGCATTGTCCTGGGCGTCCTTGCGCTGGGCGCAGCTTATGGGGCCTATCTGCTTTACGGCTACCAGACGGTTGGGCGCTTCATGCAGGAAACCAATGACGCTTATGTGAAAGCCGATGGCGTTTCGATAAGTTCGAAGCTGGCTGGCTATGTCCGGAGCGTGCCTGTTGCAGATAACCAGGCAGTTGCGGCAGGCGGTTTGCTCGTACAGATTGATCCGAGCGATTTTTCCACGCGGCTTGCGCAAGCGAGCGCACAAGTTGAAGTAGCGCGGGCGACCGAGGCAGCGACATTGGCGTCGATCAACGAAGCGCAGTCAGCCGTTGGTCAGGCACGGGCAGCGCTTGCTGCCAGTCAACGCGATTTGGCGTATCTCAACGGTGAAGTCGCGCGGTTCAGGCCTTTGGTGGCAAGCGGTGCAGAACCCCGTCAGATGCTTGACCAGTTGATTGCCAACAAAGACAAGGCATCAGCCGATGTTTCCGCCAAACAGGCCATGCTGGCTGCGGCGAACGACCGGGTGGTAAGTGCGAGGGCACAGGCAGGCCAATCTGCCGCACAGATCAAGGCGGCCCAAGCGCAGCGCGATGTAGCAGGAAATGATCTTGGCACGACCCGGATCACCGCTCCTGTTGCAGGACGCATTGGCAATTCGACGGTGCGCGTGGGGCAATTTGTCCAGCCCGGCCAACGACTGATGACGATTGTGCCAACGCAAGCACTCTATGTAGAGGCCAATTTCAAGGAAACGCAGATCGGCCTGATGCGTGCGGGTCAGCCTGTAAAAATCAAGGTCGACGCCCTGCCAGATGTGGATTTCTACGGAACGGTTGAAAGCATCACACCGGGCACGGGCGCGAACTTTTCAATGATCCCGCCGCAGAACGCGACAGGCAACTTCACCAAGATTGTCCAGCGCGTTCCAGTGCGCATCCGCATCAATGCAGGGCCTGAATCGCGCAAGGTTCTGGTGCCGGGTCTATCCTTGACGGTCAGGGTTGATACCCGGTCGGCCAAATCTGCGGTCGAGGCGATCCGCAAGGAACAGGAACAGGTGGCAAAGTGAGCGCCGCTGCCGAAACTGGCGGCATGGCCTCAGCGCCTCCACCACAAACGCTGCCTGTAAAGGCTGACCTTTCAGCATGGCTTGGCGTTGCTGCTGGTGCGATCGGCTCGTTGATGGCAACGCTTGACATCTCGATCGTCAACGCATCGTTGCCAACAATTCAGGGTGAGATCGGTGCCTCATCAACCGAGGGAACCTGGTTGGCGACGGCAT
>JADYXV010000374.1 GCA_020853995.1 Novosphingobium sp. | reverse complement strand
CCAGACCGGTATCTTGGCGAATAGTTTGCGTGACCATGAACAATGATCAGATCATACCGCGCGCACCTGTGAAACCGACTAAAGGGCCGATTGGCCAGATCGGCTGGTTATTCGCGCGGATCGTTGCGGCGTTCCTGTTCATCTCGGTGGCGCAGGTGGTTATCTATAAATTCGTGCCCGTGCCGATCACCCTGACCATGCTGATGGATGATCATCCGCTGGTGAAGGACTGGACCGCGCTTGATGACATTGATCGCGATATGGTGGCTGCGGTCATATCCGGCGAAGATGGCAAGTTCTGTCTGCACAACGGCTTCGATCAGGAAGCGATCATGCAGGCGTTCAAGCGCAATGCCCGGGGCGGGCGCATTCGCGGAGGTTCCACGATCAGCCAGCAGACCGCCAAGAATGTGTTTTTATGGCAGAATGGTGGCTATGTTCGCAAAGCGCTTGAGGCCTGGTACACTGTCCTGATGGAGACGATCTGGGGCAAGCGCCGGATCATGGAGGTGTACCTCAACGTCGCTGAAACCGGTATCGGCACTTATGGCGTCGAGGCGGGGGCACAGCGCTATTACGGGAAAAGTGCGCGCAAACTCAGCCCGGTGGAAGCTGCGCGTATCGCCGCTGTGTTGCCGCAGCCTAAGAAACGTGAAGTGAACGGCGCTGGCGGCTTTACCCGCCGTCACGGTAATTCCATTGCGCGGCGTGTGGCGGTGGTGAAAAACGAAGCGCTTGATGCCTGCGTCTATCGCTAACGTCATCTGGCGCTAGTTAAATCCGCGTACGATCTGCGCGCCCAGCAATCCCTCGGCCACCGTCACCTTTACTGCGCCAGGCCGTGTCTTTTCCAGACGATCGTAAATCTCGTTCGAAATGAAGTAGCGGCCTGAGCCGATCACGGAATCGTCGCGGCCTGCCTTCAGCCAGGCCCAGTGGTAAAGCGCCCGGCTCTTGCTCGCGTGTGTCACCTCGATCCGTTCCAGCGTCATGCGGACAGTGGTCTGGCTATTCAATGCGGCACCGTTGATGCTGGGCAAGACGCCCACACACCATACCGGCCAGCCCATCAGACCGGTGACTGCACATAACAGAGCTGTACCTTTTCGGGCTTTGGGTGCCTGAACGCGTGCGACGGCGCTGTGCCACACTGCCAACGCGGTGATCGCGCTCGCTCCAAGGCCTGCCAGTTTCAAGCCAGACCCCGGCGCAATATCGCGCGGCCAGTGGTTCCCCACCAACAGCAGCAATGCGAACGTAATCAAAACCGGCACGGCAAAGGGCAGCAGGATCTTGGCAAACACGCTTTGGGGCACTGCTGCTTTACGAATACGGACCTGTTCCATGCACTAAGGATAGCGAACATTGCTTACCAATCCTTAGCCAGACTCACCCTCCAGCGGGAAAGCCATCTCCACGACGATGCCCTGATCGCCAAAGCTGCGTGTGATCTTGCCGTTCAACTGGCGCTCGGATGACCGGATCAGTGCAGAGCCAAACCCCTCGCGCCCAGGTTCGGGCCTTGCTTCGCAAGGCTGAGTGCGGATTTCTTCCCACAGCACCCGGGCATGGCCAGCACCTGACTCCCATGTGACGCGCAATAGTCCGCCCGGTTGCGACCATGCGCCATATTTTACCGCATTGGTCACCAATTCATGCAGGACCAGCCCCAAGGGCACCGCATGTCGTCCGGGCAGCACCAATGGCCCACCCGACAATTCGCACCGCTCGCTGCTGGACCGGTACGGCGCGATGACTTTGCCGACCAAGTCTGCAAAATCGACTGTCTGGTCTTGTCCGGCCCCTTGCGTCACTTCGTGCGCGGTTACGAGCGCGTGAATACGCTTTGCAATGCGATCCACTGCAGGCGCTGCTGCTGCATCCCCGCGCGCCGACATGCGGACAATAGCCAGAATCACCGCGAACAGGTTCTTCACGCGGTGATTCAGTTCCTTGGCCAGCAAATCTGCGCGGTCACGCGCTTCTGCAACCGCAGTTGCCCCTTCCGCAATGGCTTCGGCCTCGGCCTTGCGCACCGCTTGCCACAAGCCGAGCGCCAGTGCGCAAACGATCACGACGAAAAGCGCGGTCAGTGAAGGAACAATCCGTGCCTCGGCCGCGGCAGCTGCAAAAACTGCGCGGTCCAGTTTTACCTGTTCGATGCTTTCCAGTTCGGCCACTGACTTGCGCAAACCCTGCATGGCCAGTTGTCCTTCATCCGACAGCATCCGTGCGTGAGCGTCAGGAATGCGGCGTTGCGCCACCAGTGCTACCACACCCGACATTTCCGCCCATTTTGCATCGCCAAGCCGGGAAATCCCTGCCAGCAATTGCGCCTGATCTGCTGGCAGATTTTCACCCATTTGCCGGCGTAAACGTGCCATTCCGGCGGCATAATCGGTCTCGCCCACACGATAGGGTGCGAGGTAGCGTGTATCGCTGGTGATGAAATATCCGCGCTGTCCGGTTTCCCCGCTCATTGTAGCGCGCACGATATCGTCCAGTGTCGCGATGATGCCACTGGTCCGCGATGCCTGTTCGCGTTGCGTGCGTTCTGCATTTACCGTGGCAAGAATCAGCGCGAATGTGCCAAGCAGTGCCAATGCAACCACGGCGAAAAGCGCCAGAGTGGGGATGCGCGGTGCGCGCTGCAACCAGCCCGGATTGGCGGGGGTCTGCCCGGATTCGCTCCTGATGTTCATACGGTGGTCCGTAAACCTTCCAAGCCGTGCCCGCAACGCGTTGAACTTATTGAAGCATCCGCCACAGGGTTGACGCCTTGCGGGGCTTCGCCTATCGGCCACAGCCTGATTCCGGCACATCGCACTTGCGGTGATGGCTGCCTGTTCACCGATTTTAATGAGAAGAGCAAACAGATGAAGCGCACTTTCCAGCCAAGCAACCTCGTGCGTGCCCGCCGTCACGGCTTCCGCACGCGTTCTGCTACACCGGGTGGCCGCAAGATTCTTGCAGCCCGCCGTGCGCGTGGCCGCAAGAAGCTGTCGGCCTGATCGCAGCCGAAAACCTTCCGGACAGTGCGGTCGCGGGGATGACCCGAATCGCCACTATTCGGAAACGGGCGGACTTTGTTGCCGCCAACCGCGGAATCCGGGTCGCAAGGCCCGGATTTGTGCTGTTGGTGAATCGCGACGCTGTTCCTGCTGTCGAGGCTGATCTGCGCTTTGGCGTAACTGTCACAAAGAAGATCGGCAACGCGGTTGTTCGCAATCGCATGAAGCGCCGCTTCCGCGCGTTGTTGCGTGATGCTCTGCCTGTGGCCGGCATCCCTGGTGCTGACCATGTATTGATTGGCCGGGAAGGCGGGGTTGAGCGTGATTTTGCCGCTTTGCGCCATGAATTGGCCGTTGCGCTCTCGCGGGCAGCAGATGGCAAGGGTGATCCGCCGCGCAAACGCCCCCATTCGGGCAAGCCGCGCAAGTGAAGCGACTGCTCATTCTGATTGCGCGGGGCTGGCAACTTGGCCCATCCCGCATTCTACCGCCATCGTGCCGTTACAGCCCGTCATGTTCGCAATATGCGATCGAGGCGGTTGAGAAGCATGGCGCGATTAAGGGTGGCTGGCTGGCGACGAAGCGGCTATTGCGCTGCCATCCGTGGGGTGGGCACGGCTACGATCCGGTTCCGTAAGGTCCGTAGCCTAAGCCCGTCCTGCGAACATAATTACGGGCTGCGCTTGCGCGGCATTTGACTGACAGGACGCGAACACGGTGCAGAATCAGCGTAATATCATTCTGGCTGTGGTGCTTACCGGCCTGCTGTTGCTGGGTTGGGAATCGGCAATGAGCTGGTTCTATCCGCAAGCAGCCAAGCGCCCCGTGGCCGCAGCTTCGGCACCTGCCGTACCGGCAAAACCCGGTCGCGAAGGTGGCTTGCTGAATGCTGCCGATGTTGCGCTTGAGAAGAAAGACTTGCGCGCCGAACTCGCCGCTGGTCACCGCGTCATCATTGATGCGCCGGGCCTCAAAGGCTCGATCAACCTCATGGGCGCGCTTGTTGATGACGTGTCGATGGCCCGTCATCGTGAGACGGTTGATAAATCCAGCGCGCCGGTACGCCTGTTTTCGCCTGCCGGAACGCCCGCGCAACACTTTGCCCAGATCGGCTGGGTGGGTGAAGGCGTTGCCGCCCCTGGCGCCAAAACGATGTGGACCGCCGAAGGGGCAAAGCTGACCCCGCAAACGCCGGTCACGCTGCGCTGGACCAATACGACCGGTCAAACCTATACCATCCGCTACGCCGTTGATGCGGACTATATGATCACCGCAACGCAAAGTGTTGCCAACACCGGCGCTGCGCCAGTGGTTGTGCGCCCCTTTGCGCTGGTGAACCGTACGGAAAAGACGTCGAGCGTTGATACCTGGCAGCTCCATTCAGGCCCGATCGGCGCGTTTGATGGTTCGGTGAACTTTGACAATAACTACTCGACCGTGGCCGAAGCACCGGGCGGTGCCATCGCGCTTAGGGGCGTGTCCAACTGGATCGGCTTTACCGACATCTACTGGCTTTCGGCACTCATCCCCGATGCCGGAGCCAAGGCAGAGTCCGCTTTTCGTGCACTCGGTAAGGGCATCTATCGCGCTGATCTGATCTACCCCACGGTTTCTGTCGCTCCTGGAAAGGTGCAGTCGCAGAACGTACGT
>JADYXV010000373.1 GCA_020853995.1 Novosphingobium sp. | reverse complement strand
TCGGCATCTCATTCTACCAGTTCCTTGGTGATCGCTTCGGCGTCCAAGGCGCAACACCTGTCCCATGGCTGCCCCAACTCGTCATAGCCGCTCCAGCATAACCGCCCGGGAATTTGCCCCGCTTACCTCAACTGCAACACCACGCGTTGGACTGCCGATGCTTTTTACAGCGCAGGCGCAAAAAGAAACGACCGTGAACGAGGCCTTGGTCGCAATTGATTTTTTGTTGGCGAGCGCTGTCGAAGGCGTTGTCGCTGCGCCACCTGCCACCCCGCTTGTCGGGCAAGCGTGGATTGTCGGGGCCGCGCCCACTGCCGCATTTGCAGGACATTCCGGCAAGATTGCGGGATGGACGCAGGGCGGCTGGCGATTTTTTCAACCCGGCGAGGGGATGCGAGCCTTTGACATCGCGGCTGGCGCATTCCGGCAATATTTGAATGGCTGGATGATGGCTTCAGCGCCGGATTTGCCCGTTGGGGGCGGCATTGTGGATGTCGAGGCGCGGGCTTGCCTTGTCGCGCTGGTGACAGCACTTGAAGAAATCGGAATTTTTTCGTCGACGTAACAGGAACCAAAATGCACTTGCAGCATTCCAACGGGACATGAGGGCTCCCACAACTACTGTGTTGCATGTCACAACGAATCCAATTCGTTGTTTTTATGCAACAGTCGGTGTGTTTGTCCACTTGCATGACCACTTTGGAACCGGTAGACAGACTGCACGACGTGGCATGATGTCGCTATAAGGGGAAACAATAATGCGGAAACTTGTCCTGGGCTTAGCCTTGGCCACGACTGCCATCGCATCACCTGCGCTTGCGCGGAATGATTCTTGGTATGTCGAAGCAGATGCTGGCGCGATGATCGTAGAAGACATTGAGAACCTCACGGGTTCGGGTCAACTCGGCGTGCTTGATACGAAGACCGGCTATGATTTCGGTGGTATCGTTGGTTACGATTTCGGCGGTTTCCGTCTGGAAAGCGAAGTCAGCTATCGTCGTGCTGAAGAGCAAGCCTATCAGGCTCCCGGCGTTAACCTGACGGACGCACAAGTTGGCGGTGGCGCTGAGGCTCTCAGCTTCATGGTCAACGGCCTGCTTGATTTTGGTCC
Organism: Novosphingobium sp.; assembly: GCA_020853995.1. Taxonomy (GTDB): domain Bacteria; phylum Pseudomonadota; class Alphaproteobacteria; order Sphingomonadales; family Sphingomonadaceae; genus Novosphingobium. Next base: position 5,961 of record JADYXV010000373.1, on the reverse strand, counting down.
AGATGAGGGCCTGCAGGGCTTTGTCGGTGGTGGCGCAGGTGTCAGCCGCGCAAAGATTGCTGTGCTGTACAACAACGCCGCAAACAGCATTGCTGATTCGGACACAGGCTTTGCATGGCAAGCACTGGCCGGTATCCGCACCCCGCTTAGCGACAATGTGGACTTCGGACTGAAGTATCGCTTCTTTAACCAGAACGGCATCGATCTGGTTAATGGCGCTGGTAACAACGTTCGCACCCGCTTCCGTTCGCACTCGCTTCTCGCCACTCTGGCCTACAACTTCGGCGGCGCTGCGCCGGTTGAGGAAGCTGCTCCGCCGCCTCCGCCACCGCCGCCACCACCGCCGCCACCCCCACCGCCGCCACCGCCGCCAGCAGTGGTTTGCAACAAGGGTCCGTACATCGTGTTCTTCGACTGGGATAAGTCGGACATCACGCCGGAAGCTTCGACCATTCTGGACAACGCCGTCACCGCATACGGTAACTGCGCCAGCGTGCCGATCATGCTCGCCGGTTATGCTGACCGTTCGGGTACCGCGAAGTACAACCAGGGCCTTTCGGAACGTCGTAACACGTCGGTCCGTTCGTACCTGACCTCGCACGGCATTCCCGATGGTTCGATCACGAGCCAGGCATTCGGTGAAGCCAACCCACGCGTTCCAACATCGGACGGCGTGCGTGAACTTCAGAACCGTCGCGTGGAAATCACGTACGGTCCGGGTTCGGGCATGTAATCTTCGGGTAAAACCGAATTTCTTGAGAGGGGCTGGAGAAATCCGGCCCCTTTTTCGTTATGGTCTTTGACGGACCAGTTCGCGGAGATTTATAATGAAAATGAGAATTGCTGTGGTTGCCATTGCGGCACCACTATCGCTTGGGGCGTGTGCGACAATTCCTCCGCAGAATAGTGCAAGCACACTCGCAACGGCGGCACTGATCAACACGTCGGGGCAGAGCGTTGGCTCTGTCGAAATCACGCAAAATGGCACCGCGATGCTATTTCGTGCCAATGTCTCAGGGCAGGCCGCAGGTGAACACGGCATTCACCTCCATACCACCGGCAAATGTGAAGCGCCCGGTTTCACCTCGGCAGGCGGACATTTGAACCCGACCGCGCACCAGCACGGCAGCCTTAACCCTGCAGGGCCGCATGTTGGTGACTTGCCAAACATCTTTGTCGGGACGGACGGTACCGGCATGATCGAAGGCCCATTGACGGGCACTGCTGCCGTTGTTTTGGCAAGCGTGTTTGACACAGACGGGACTGCCATTGTCCTGCATGCCGGTCCGGATGATTACAAAACCGATCCAAGCGGCAATAGCGGCGGACGCATTGCTTGCGGTGTCTTGATGCGCTTTCCAGCTTAGTCACATGGAACTGAAGGTCATCTCATAAATTCTTCGTCATGCTGAACTTGTTTCAGCATCCATCGTGCCGCGCGCACTTTCTCCTGGCGGTAGCACAACGGCCCGGTTTGCTGCAAAATTCGGGCATAAGTGCGCGTGGAGGAATGGACCCTGAAACAAGTTCCGGGTGACGATCCATTAAAGTTGCGAACTTCGATTCCACCATACTAGATCTTTTCTCCGGCAGCGCGGGCGCGGCTTGTTATGCCCGCCTGGGCTGCTGGATAAAGACGAATGGCCGAAATCAGAAGGACCAGCCCGACAGGCAGTGATGCCAGTGTCGAAATTACTCCGAGGGCCAGGTCATCATTGTTCGAGGCCGAAATATAGCCGGCTGTAAACGGCCCGAGTGCAAGGCCGACAAGCGTTGTCGACAGCAGAAATGTGGCGGTTGCCGTCCCGCGCATCCGCGGCAGGACAAGTGACTGGCTGGAAGCGGCAGCTGCGCCAAGGGCCGAACTGGACAGCAATTGAGCGAAAAATGATGCCACGACAAAGATCACGAAGTTGTCAGTGCTAAATGCAATGAAGGTCGGGATCACAGGCATGAGCAGCCCGAACAGCACGACATACACACGGCCGGCTGGCAAACGTACGTGCAGATAATCTGCAACGCGCCCGCCCAAAATGACGCCGAGAAAACCGGACAACGCACTTGGCGCACCGATGAACCAGCCCAGTTCTGTTTTAGCGATGCCAAAGGCACGCTCGGCGTAGGGTGCTGTCCAGTATGACGTGGCGTAGGACGCAAAGGCCACCATGCCATACCCCAAAATGATGCACATGAACGCAGGCGAACGCCAGATGAGGTTGAACGTAGCCGCGTCTGAAGATTTCAATGCACTTGCCCAGCTGAAAACAGCGTAGACGCCAAATCCGACAAAAACCCACTGTTGGCGTGTGGCCGTGCCGAGAAGCGTGGTCAGCACGGTGACAACCACGGCAATAAAAACCGCACCAAGGACATTCACGATCAGGGCCGTTGGCCCGCGCCGTGCTGCGCCAAGCAAAGTGATCGGCGGAATGACGTTCATGAGTTCTGCGAAGAAGCCTTTGAACGGGGTTGCGGAGCCCTGGGTCGGCAAGCCGTCGATTTCACCGCGAACGGGTTCGCGTATTGTGGCCACCCATAGTGCAAGCAATACGCCGGGCAGGCCCACTGCCATGAACGCTGCCTGCCATCCAACCAGACCTAACGGTCCACCGGCGGGATATGCGGCATTCCATTGTTCGACAATCAAACCGCCCACCAGCAGCGACAGCCCGCCTCCGATGAACAAGCCGGACGAATAGATGGCGAGCGCCGTTGCCCTCAGCCGCTGCGGGAAATAGTCCGAGATCAGGGAGTAGGCCGCAGGGCTCGCCGTCGCTTCGCCGATGCCCACGCCGATGCGGGCCGCGGTCAATTGCATGCCGCTGCGCGAAAATCCGGAAACGGCAGTCATCACAGACCACAGTGCCAAACCGAAGCTCATCAGCCTTACGCGGTGCCAATTGTCCGCAAGGCGTCCCAGAGGAATGCCGAATAGCGCGTAAAACACAGCGAATGCGGTTCCGTAAAGGAACCCCAGATCTGCATCTGTCAGGTCAAGATCACGTTTTATGTCATTGGCAAGGATCGAAAGAATTTGCCGATCAACAAAGTTGAGCACGTAGACCAGCACAAGTATGCCAAGGACATACCAGCTATAGGCCGATGCTTCACCATTGTGCGGTTCGGGCGTGGTCCGTTCAGCTGTCGCCGTAGCGGGTTCCGTCATCAAGGCCTGCCTCTGCAAATCCTGCGCGCCTGAGGCGACAACTGTCGCACACGCCGCAGGCTCTCCCGTCCGGTAGAGGATCGTAGCAAGACCAGCTTTGTCCTGCATCAAGCCCCAGCCGAGCCGCCTCTTGGGCGATTTCCGATTTTTTCAAGTGTTGTAGCGGGGCATGAACAATTACCGTGCCGCCTTCGCTGCCGATTTTGGTGGCAACACGGGCCAGCGCTTCGAATCCGCCGACAAATTCCGGACGACAATCAGGATAGCCCGAATAATCCAGCGCATTCACGCCAATGAACAGGTCTTTTGATCCGGCCGCTTCTGCCCATGCCAGGGCGAGCGAGAGGAAAATGAGGTTGCGTGCTGGAACATACGTGACAGGAATGTCGGGTCCGACGCCGTCTTTGGGCACCGCAATATCGGCAGTCAAAGCTGATCCGCCAAACTGGCGCAGATCCATCGGCAGAATGACATGACGTTCGACGCCCAGACGCTTCGCAATGGCCGAGGCGGATTCCAGTTCAACCCTGTGGCGCTGGTTGTAATCAATGGTCAGCGCAAGGACGCGAAAGCCCTGTTCCTGGGCCAGCGCGGTGCAGACCATCGAATCCAACCCGCCGGAAAGCAGAACGACAGCGAGTGGTGAGGGGGCGGCAGAGTGCGGACCAGACATTGGCAGAGGGCTACCCGCGCGTGCTGTCCAATGCAATGGTTTCGCCCGAAACTTTCCGCAAAGCTTTGATCAGCGGCCGCAACTTCCTGTGCGGCGGGCCTCTGCCGTGAAATTGAACGGCAGACCATTGTCGATACCCTGCGTTTCCACCTGCACCAGGCGCGGATTTTCGAACCGCACTTTGGTGTGGCCATAGCCGCCGGTGGGGCAAGTGTATTGCACGACGACCGCGCCGGCGGTGTCTTCGACAACAAACCTTCGGCAGGCTTCGCGGGCATGGCGGATCTGGATGAGCTTACGCCCGTTATCGACGCACAATTGCGCGGCACTGCTTTGCACACCATGTGGCGTTACTTCCCACAGGCCGGGCTCCAACCTGTCCAGCATGGCCAGTGCTGGCCCTTGCGCCACGCCTGCAGCGCCGGCAAAGCCGAAACAGGCACAGATCGCCAACACGCAGCCCCGCGCGGCTTTTCGCATTTGCAGACGTTGGATAGCCATCTGGCGGACTCTCACATCGGTCAGGGCCACCGGATGTGGCCTTGGTCACGCAAGGTCTATATCACTGACATTGCTGCGATGAAACGGTGCTTATCACCGATGAAATGTGAAAAGTGCTGTTAGGTATTGTGCCTAGAGGTCTATTTCGAACTCACGTGAGCAGAATGCACAGTCGACAATGATCAAGCCATCGTCATTTTTCATGTCCTCTCGGTCGGCTGGAGCAAACCGCGACAGGATGTCCTGATAATGCGTGATCGTGCAGCGGCAGCCGCGCGTCAGGACCGGCCCACGTTCGATGCGTATTTCCGGCTCTTCATGGAAAAGCCGCCAGACCACGGTTTCAAGGTCTAGCGCTGGGTCGACCAGTTCTTCATCCTTCACTGACCGGCCTAGGATGGAAACGTGTTCCCATTCGGGGTGGTCCAGTTGAACGTGCAACCGCTCCCGGCCTTCTTCGCCTTCGGGCAAGTGCTGCAAAAGCATGCCGCCTGCCACACACCCGGATGGTGTGTTGTGAAGTCCTACGCGGATCAGCGTAGGTACCTGTTCCGATTGGAAGAAATAGCTTTCGCACGCTTCGGCCAGCGAATTGCCTTGCAGCGGTACGACGCCCTGATAGCGTTGACCGGTTGCTGCAAGGTCGAATGTGATGGCAAGATACCCTTCACCGAACAGCGCGAACAACGATGGGCTTGGTCCCAATTCATCAAGCCGGGCACGATCATGCCGGACATAGCCGCGCACTTCACCATCACGGTAATCGCAAACGAGAAGGTCGATGACGCCGCCCTTCGTCTGCGCCTGGACGGTCATCTGGCTGCCCTGATCCTTGAGCACAGACCCTAGCAAGGCTGTAACGACAAGCGCCTCTGCCAGAATGCAGCGAATCGGCGCGGGATAGCTGTGGGCAGACAGGATCGTGTCGAGGACAGGCCCCAGCCGCACGACCCGCCCGCGAGCATCGCGGTCAGGCAGGGTAAAATGCAGCAATTGGTCAAAGCCGGTCGAAGGCTGGGCCTGTTCACTCACGATTTTGCTCTCAAATCTGTCCAAAGACCCAGCGCAGGATCGATTTTTGCGCGTGAATGCGGTTTTCTGCTTCGTCCCAGATAACCGAACGTGGCCCATCCATCACAGCGTCCGTCACTTCTTCACCGCGATGCGCGGGCAGGCAGTGCAGGAAGATCGCATCGGGCTTGGCGTGTGCCATCAACGCGTCGTTCACCTGATAGGGCGCCATTGCTGCAAGCTTTGCCTCGGCATGGTGTTGCCCCATCGAAATCCACGTGTCGGTCACAACGACATCGGCCCCGCGTGCGGCTTCGACGGGATCGCGCACGATTCGTACGTTTGCGCCGCCTGCTTGTGCCGCAGCGATGAACGCTGCGTCCGGCTCATAGCCTTCCGGCACGCCGATGCGGACGTTGAATTTCATCAATCCGGCTGCTTCAACAATCGAATTCAGCACGTTGTTGCCATCGCCCAGCCATGCCACTTCCAGCCCGGGCAAGGCTTTGCCATGCTCGATAACGGTCAGCAGATCGGCCATGATCTGGCACGGGTGTGACAAGTCGGTCAGTCCGTTGATCACAGGGACCGTTGCAAAGTGCGCCAGTTC
>JADYXV010000372.1 GCA_020853995.1 Novosphingobium sp. | reverse complement strand
GTTGAAACGCGTCTGCTCAATCCCGGACGGGAACTGGAAGCCTTGGCTGATTGGGCGGGCATGGCTGATGCGGTGATGATTGACGCGCCGTGTTCCGGTACCGGCACCTGGCGGCGCAATCCGGAAGCGCGGTGGCGGCTCGATGCCAAGGCACTCGCCCGGTACCACACGATGCAGGCCAATGTTCTAGACATCGGGGCAAAGCTGGTTCGTCCCGGTGGACGGCTCACATATGTGGTGTGTTCGCTGCTTGACGCCGAAGGGGCAGGGCGGATTTACGCTTTTCTGAACGCGAATCGCGAATGGTCAGTGGCTTTGCCGGAACTCCCTGCAGGCCGTCCGCATGCCAAGGGCTGGCGACTCACACCCTTTAGGGATGGGACTGACGGGTTTTTCTTCGCAACACTCGTCCGCCGTGTTAATTGATTACTCATGCAGACGGGTTCATTCAGTGGTAGTCGTCGGCTCAAGGAGTGCTTGATGCGTTACGCCCCTGTTGCAGTTGCCCTCTCGCTTGTCGTTGCCATGACCGGCAGCATGGGCTCTGCCAAAGGAACAGTCGAAAATCCTCGCGCCGAAGCATTGATAAAAGATGGCCGCGCCTCTTTGGTCAAGGGTGACGTCGGCACGGCAATCGACAATTTCGAAGCAGCGTTGGCTATCGACCCTAGCAATGCAGCACCATTGATAGGGCTTGCCGAAGCCGCGCGCCGCGATGGCTTGCAGGGCAAGGCTATCCGCTATTACCGGCAGGCGCTTGATCGTGACCCAAACAATGTCGTCGCCATTTCGGGCGAAGGCGGGGCTATGGTTGAAAAGGGCGCACTGGAAAAAGCCCGCCGCAATCTGACCCGGCTTGAGGGTTTGTGCGGCAAGGGCTGCACTGAGACAGCTGACCTTGCCGCTGCAATTGCGCGTGGTCCTGCACCGCGCGTTGTATCGGCAGAAGCTGTGAAGCCTGATCCAAAGATCGAAACCAACTAAGCTGGTTCTGATCCGTCAGATCAACTCGCGGAACTCTTCGACAATCTGCCTGTAAACGCGCTTTTTGAAGGGCACGATCAGATCTGGCAGAAGCTCTGGTTCAACCCAGCGCCATTCGTTGAATTCGGGATGTTCGTGCGCGTCAATCCGGATATCGGTATCTTCGCCTGCAAAGCGTAGCAGCAGCCACTTCTGGCGTTGCCCGCGATACTTCCCACCCCACAACCTGCCCAGCAATTCATCGGGAAGGTCATAGAAGTGTTCATCGCGACTTTCGGCAATAATCGTGACCAGTTCTGCGCAAACGCCGGTTTCCTCTGACAGTTCACGCAGGGCGGCGGGGTGGAGTTCTTCGCCGTCATCAATCCCGCCTTGCGGCATTTGCCAGGCGTCGCCTTCCTTGTTGTCGATCCGCTTGCCCACGAACACGAGGCCCGAGGCGTTGACCATCATGATTCCGACACAAGGGCGATAAGGCAGCCCGGCAACTTGATCGTTCATTTTGACCTTTCCAGCAGCAGCCTGACGGCCGCAAAGATGGATTGCATATCTTGCTGTGCGCTTGGCAACGCCTTGCGCAACTGCGTGAAGCCGTGAATCGTTCCCTTCATTTCAAGGAAAACGACCTCAGCGCCAGCACGCACCAGTTCTGCACCATAGATCCGACCGCTATCGCGAATCGGGTCTAAACCTGCCGTCACCAGCACCGTTGGCGGTGTTTTCGTATGATCCCCATAAAGCGGGTAGGCGCGTTTGTCGCCAATTACTGCGCCGTAGGATTCCGCGAACCACGCCATTGTCTGAGCGGTGAGCAGAAAACCTTCTGCAAAATCAAGGAATGAGCGATGATCGGGCTTATCATCAGACAAGGGATAGATCGGTACTTGTAGCACGACCGGTACGGCAGCTGGCGCATCGCACAGCGCCTGGGTGACGACAATGGTCAGATTGCCGCCAGCGGAATCCCCCATCGGGATCAGCCCGGTGATTTCCCGGCCCAACTGCGCCGAATTTGCGGCAATCCAGCGTGCAGCGGCTTCGCAGTCATCAGGGGCTGCGGGAAATGGATGTTCCGGCGCCAGCCGGTAATCCACAGCGATGACCGGCAAATCGAGTTCTGCTGCGATTTCGGTGCAAAGACTATGATGGCTTTCAAGATCGCCGATGACGAAGCCGCCGCCGTGCATGAAGATGACAGCAGGACCCGCATCACGGCTTTCGCGTGCATCATAAAGGCGCAACGCAATGTCGCCCGCAGGACCCGGGCATGCAAGATCGCGGATGATTGCCAAGGCGCGTGGCGGTTGTTCGGCAATGGCCCCCATGGCGGTATAGCTGGCGCGCGCCATGTCCAGGCCCATCTCATGCATCGGCGGGGCATTTGTAGAGTTCAGGAAATCGAGAAACACTTTCACATCGGGGCGGACAAAATGCGCAAGGGCGTCAGACATGGTCTCTCCTCATTCCATGAACGGGAATCACTACTTTCAAAGGGGTAGGTTCCCGAATGCAACTTGATTAGCGCGCCGTGATTGAAACACCATGCCATTGGCAATTTTTTTATCGCAGGAGTTTTTCTTCTTTGCGATTGGATCGAGAGCGGCATAGGCGCTGATTTCATTGAAATGCGCTTATGGGCGTGGGGGCAATCCCGGCGCACGCATCAGAGGACGATATGGCGACAGTAGTTGATGGACCGGACGCGTTGACGGGTGGCAAGGAAGACTTGAGCCCCGAAGCAGTGGTCGTGCGTTTTGCCGGTGACTCAGGCGATGGTATGCAGTTGACCGGCGGACAGTTCACTCTGTCCACCGCGCTTGCGGGCAATGATCTTGCGACGTTCCCCGATTTTCCTGCAGAAATCCGCGCGCCACAAGGCACGTTGTTCGGCGTCTCGGCATTCCAGATCAACTTCGGTTCATCCGCGATTGATACGGCAGGTGATCAGCCCGACGTGCTGGTGGCGATGAATCCGGCAGCGCTCAAAACCAATGTCGGCGCGTTGAAGGCCGGTGGCCTGATCATTGCTGACGCTGGTGAATTCAACAAGCGCAACCTTGAAAAGGCCAAGTACGACGTCAACCCGTTGGAAGACGGCAGCCTTGAAAACTGGCAACTGCTGGCATTCGACATTTCAGCGATGACGCTGCAAGCGGTGAAACCGTTCGGCCTTGGCAACAAGGAAGCGCTGCGCTGCAAGAACATGTGGACGCTCGGCCTCGCGCTGTGGATGTTTGACCGCGACCGGCAGCCCTTGATCGATTGGCTCAACGCCAAGTTCGCCAAGAGCCCGGTGCTGGCGCAAGCAAATATTGCCGCGCTGAACGCAGGCCACGCTTATGGCGAAACGGCAGAACTCGCCGGACCGCTCAAGCAGTATCACATCGCCCCGGCTGAGAGCGAGCCGGGCCTCTATCGTACTGTTACAGGGGCTGAGGCGATCAGCCTTGGTCTGGTGGCTGGCGCGCAATTGGCTGAATTGCCGATGTTCTTTGGCGGTTATCCGATCACGCCAGCCTCGGCAATTCTGCACAATCTTACCAAGCTGAAGGAATATGGTGTCACCACATTCCAGGCAGAAGATGAGATCGCAGCGATTGCTTCGGCCATTGGCGCAAGCTTTGCCGGACAGTTGGGCGTAACGTCATCTTCAGGCCCCGGCATCGCTCTGAAAGGTGAGGCGATGGGCCTTGCCATCATGACCGAACTTCCATTGGTCATCATCAATTCGCAGCGTGGCGGGCCATCAACGGGTCTGCCGACCAAGACCGAACAATCGGACCTTTATCAGGCGATCTATGGCCGCAATGGTGATGCACCGATGCCGGTCATCGCTGCGCGTTCGGCCTCTGACTGCTTTGAAGTGGCGATTGAGGCCTGCCGTATTGCGGTAGAATACATGACGCCCGTTATGGTCCTGACCGATGGCTACATCGCCAACGCGGCAGAACCGTGGAAAGTCCCTGATCCTGCCAGCTTCACGCCGTTCCCGGCCAAATTCCTTGCCGAGAAGAACGGACCCAATGGCGAACTGCTGCCGTTCGCGCGTGATGAAAAGGGCGCTCGCCCCTGGATCAAGCCGGGCACAGCGGGCCTGATGCACCGGATCGGCGGGATCGAAAAGAACCCCGGCACCGGCAACATCGACTACAGCCCTGCCAGTCACCAGACCATGACCGATGCCCGTAAGGCCAAGGTCGATGGCGTTGCCGCCAGCATTCCGGCGCAAGCTGTTGAACTGGGCGAAACATCTGGCAAACTTGCGGTTGTCGGTTGGGGTAGCACATACGGCCCGATCCATCAGGCCGTGCGCCGTGCGCGTCGCAAAGGGCAGGACGTGGCGCAAATCCATGTCCGCCACGTCTGGCCGATGCCGTCCAACCTTGGCGAATTGCTCAAGGGCTATGACAAGGTGCTGGTGCCCGAAATGAACACCGGCCAGTTCAAGACCGTGCTGCGCGACCAGTTCCTGGTTGACGCCAAGCCACTTAACAAGACCAGCGGCCAACCCTTTACCATCGCGGAAATCGAAGCCGCGATTGATGAAGCTCTGGCTTAAGGGGATATAGACATGAACGACATGACTCCCATCGCCAAGGTCCAGACCACGCTGAAGGACTGGGAAACCGATCAGGAAGTGCGTTGGTGCCCAGGTTGCGGCGATTACGCGATCCTAAAGGCCGTGCAGCGCACTTTGCCTGAAATCGGCGCTGATCCTTCGAACACCGTGTTCGTGTCGGGCATCGGCTGCTCAAGCCGTTTTCCCTATTACATTGAAAGCTATGGCTTCCACACCATCCACGGTCGTGCGCCGGCTTTTGCTACAGGCGTCAAGCTAGCCAATCCGGACCTCGACGTCTGGATCGTAACCGGTGACGGTGATGGCATGTCGATCGGCGGCAATCACACGATGCACATCCTGCGCCGCAATGTGAATGTGCAGATCCTGCTGTTCAACAACGAGATTTACGGCCTGACCAAAGGCCAGTTTTCGCCCACCAGCCGTGAGGGCACCAACAGCCCGACGTCGCCCTTGGGTTCGGTCGATCACCCCGCCAGCCCATGTGCCTTTGCATTGGGATCAGGCGCGCGGTTTATCGCCCGCGCTTATGATGTGTCCAAGAACCTTAGCGGTGTGTTGAAGGCATCGCACGCCCACAAGGGTGCGGCGTTCGTGGAAATCTTCCAGAACTGCATTGTCTATAACAAAGACCGCTTCGATGATTTCGTCGCCAAGGGCGTGGCGGATCAGAACCAGCTTTGGGTTGAAGATGGCCAGCCCATGCTGTTCGGCAGCGAAAAATCCGGTGGCATCAAGGGCATTGCGCTTGATATGGAAACGCTCAGCCTGAAAGTCGTCGATGTGGTCGATGGCGATTGGCAGGCAGCGGGCGTCATCGTCCACAACGCCCGCAATCGCGCGATTGCGCATATGCTGGTAGAAATGCCGTTCGGCCCGTTCCCGATGGCGCTGGGCGTAATCTATGATGATCCGCGCCCGACGTACGAAGAAGTGCTGCTTGGCCAGGACGCCAAATCGCGTGTCGGCAAAGAAGCCAATCTCGCCAAGCTGCTAGCCAAGGGCCAGACCTGGACCGTCAGCGGAACCGCCGCCGATCCGATCTGATTGAGCACACCGCACAACCGATGGGGATTGGCGTCTGGATAACCTGACACACAGCCTCGTCGGTTGGGCGCTGGCCGAAACCGGCCTGAAGCATCGTACACGCAAGGGCATGGCGGCCTGCATTCTTGCCGCCAACTTGCCTGATATCGATGTGTTTTTCGGATGGGCGCCTTGGGCACCGCTGGCGATGCATCGCGGCTTTACGCATGGGCTGGTAGGCGGGGTTGTGCTCTTGCCGCCTGTGCTGGCAGTCTTGCTGTGGCTGCTGGATCGCTGGCAGCTTGCAAACGGTAAAGTCGCAACCGACGCGCCACGGATGCACTTTGGCTGGTTGCTTGCGCTATCCTGGCTGGGCGCGATCACCCACCCGCTGCTTGATTTGCAAAACGTTTATGCGGTGCAATTGCTGTCTCCGGCAACCGGGCGCTGGTTCCATACCGACGGTTTGTTCATCGTATCGCCGTGGCTGCTGGCCTTTCTGGGCTTCGGCATCTGGCGGGCACGCAAAGGAAAATCCGGAAAGCCTGCAATTGTGGCTTTGCTTGCCACGATCGTGTTCATTCTCGTCAACATGGCGATCAGCGCGATGGCGTGGCGCGCGCCGACCACCGACGTACCCTACGCCCGGCCAGACCGTGTTTTTGCCTCGCCCGAACCTCTCCTTTTCTGGCGGCGCAATGTTGTCTGGCGGGCTGGCGGCGCGATCACGCATGGGCGCTTTGATCCGCTTCGTAGCGCAGCAAGGCTTTTGGATTATGGACAGCAGGTTGCCGATAACATGAGCTTGCCAGTGGTAAAACGCGCCGCAATGGCAACGCCTGAAGTGCGTGACTTCCTCGCCTGGTCGCAAATGCCGACGGCGCGTGTTGACCGGGACGGTTGCAACGTGACCGTGACGTTCGGTGATGCACGCTTTGCTGGTCCGGTCATGGCGGGCGGTTTTCAGGAAACGGTCAGCCTGAAAGAGTGCTAGCTCTCCATTGCATCTGCGCCCGCCTTGGCCGGTCGTTGCAGGATAGCTGCTGCCAGAAATGCCCAACCTGCGCCCCCCAGCCAGCCTGCCAGTGCATCGCTTGGAAAGTGAACGCCAAGCCACACGCGGCTGAACGCTACGGCTAAGCTTGCCAACATTGCGATGCCAACCAATGACCAGCGCACACGACGCACCGGGGTCATGGCCGCAAACGCCAATGCAATTGCGATGTACACGACCGCTGAGTTGAAACTGTGTCCGCTGGGAAAGCTTTGCCCACCAGCCTCGGTCAGATGGGGGACGATCAAGGGGCGAGGGCGACCTACCATCAGTTTCAGTGCTGTGTTCAGCAACCATCCGCCCATCACTGTTGCTGCAAGCAGCACAGCTTCGCGGTGTAAGCGCAGCGATATCAAGGCGGCCAGCGCGCCGATTGCGACAAGGTTGCGCAAGAACACGCCGCCGAGCGCGGTGACATCGCGCACGCCTTCCAGAAGCCAGGGCGGGCCCACAGGCACAAGCATTGCGCCCCGTCGCCAGAACAGCAGTCCCGCGCTATCAATACCCTCGCTTTGCCCGGTCAGGACGACAGCCGTGATGGTCGCAAATCCGGTCCAGCATACCGCAGCCGCCATCATTGCGTGCGCAGGCGAGATGCGCCAGTGAAGCGCCCTTTGGGACAGGTGGTTAACTGACGGCGAGTTGATCATGCGAACCTTGGAACGGGCGATGGCTTGATGATGTTCCCGATCATTTGAGCCCGACGCAACAGGAAAACAAATTGTGACGTCACATGATGGTGCAACCCCTTCCATTGTCTGGTTCAGGCGCGATTTGCGCTTGGCTGATCAGGCAGCGCTGGCAACGGCCGCGTCAAAAGGTCCGGTCATCGCGGTCTATGTGCTGGATGATGAACTGGCCAGGCATCACCGGATGGGCGGTGCCTCGCGCTGGTGGCTGCATCACAGCTTGGCAAGCCTTGACGCCTCGCTGAAAAAGTTCGGGTCGCGGCTCATCCTGCGTCGGGGCAGTTGTCATGAACATTTGGCGGCAATCTGCCGCGAGACTGGCGCAGACACGGTCCATGCGCTGCATCACTATGAACCCTGGTGGCGCAACGCTGAACGCGCCGTCGCGAAAACGCTCAAACTGGTTTTGCATGATGGCAATTACCTTGCCCCTGCAGGGACGGTGCTGACAGGGGGCGGCGCACCCTACAAGATCTTCACGCCGTTCTGGAATGCCTTGCGCGAGCGCATGCCGCCTGTATCGCCCTTGCCCGCGCCCGAACGGCTTGATCCGCCCGCCATCTGGCCTGCTAGTGACGCATTAGCGGATTGGGACTTGCTGCCGACCAGACCGGACTGGGCTGCTGGCTTTCGTGAAGCATGGACGCCGGGGGAGGCCGGGGCGCTTGCCCGTCTTGACGACTTTGTCGACCGGGCTGCGCGATACAACGAATGTCGCAATTTGCCTTCGGTTGAGGGCACATCGCGCTTGTCACCGCACCTGCACTTTGGCGAAATTTCGCCTGCCATGATCTGGCCGCGCGTGGCAACTGCCGGTGGTTCGGTCGATGTGTTCCTCAGTGAGCTGGGATGGCGCGATTATGCCCAGAATGTCATCGTCCAGTTTCCCGATTATGGCACCCGCAATGCGCGCGATGCCTATGACCGGCTGCAATGGCGCGATGACAGGCCGGGATTGCAGGCTTGGCAGCAGGGCCGGACCGGCTACCCCATCGTGGATGCCGGGATGCGCGAATTATGGCACACCGGATGGATGCACAACCGCGTACGGATGATCGCCGCCAGCTTTCTGGTAAAGCATTTGCTGATTGACTGGCGCGAAGGTGAGCGCTGGTTCTGGGATACGCTGGTTGACGCCGACTATGGATCAAATGCGGTGAATTGGCAGTGGACTGCGGGCACAGGTGTTGATTCCAACATGTTCGTGCGGATCATGGCCCCTTTGACGCAAAGCCCCAAATTCGATGCCGCTGGATACATCCGCCGATGGGTACCCGAACTGGCGCATTTGCCGGACGACAAGCTGCACGATCCGGCAATTCCGCCGCGCGGCTATCCTGCCAAGATTGTTGCACATGCCGCCGCGCGCGCGCGTGCTTTGGCAGCCCATGACCAGATGAAGCTTTCATGATCTTGCGCTCTTCAGCACCTCGACGCATAGGCCGATCATGAACGCACAGACGCCAACAAGGGGAAGGCATCTGGTTGCTGGCGGGCGGAACATTTCCGCCACCGGCCGCTGGATCGCAAAGCTGTTTGCCGGATCGTTCAATTCGGCGGTTGAACGGATCGACAGGGGCATCGTCAATGGCACGATCCATGCAAAATTGCCTGACGGGTCAGCCCGCACCGTTGGTGGCCGTGGCGAAGGGCCAACCGCCCATATCCATCTGAAAAGTTGGCATGCGCTGGTGCGTCTCGCCACGGCGGGTTCCATTGGCTGGTACGAAGCATGGGTTGCGGGAGAATGGGACAGCCCTGACCCTGTGATGATCTTTGATCTGTTCATGCGCAATGCCGATACGCTGGGCGATACGGGCCGCGCAAAGGGGCCCTGGCGCTGGGCCGGACGCATGCTGAACATTGCACGGCGCAATTCAAAGGCGCAGGCACGGCGCAATATCGCCGCGCATTATGACCTCGGCAATGATTTTTACCGGCTGTGGCTGGATGAAACGATGAGCTATTCCAGCGCCTTGTGGGACGGCCTGCCGGACAATGCGTCTCTGGCGCAGGCGCAGGCAAACAAGGTGGACCGTTTGGGGCACAGGCTCGCGCTAAAACCCGGTAGCGATGTCCTAGAAATCGGTTGTGGATGGGGTTTTCTGGCGCGGCGATTGACTGAAACATCAGCCGCGCGGGTAACAGGGATCAGCCTGTCGGACGAACAGCTGGATTGGGCAAGGCGTGAACTGGCAGAGTCAGAGCTTACCGGAATAGAGTATCGCCATCAGGATTACCGTGACGTCGAAGGCCAGTTCGACGCCATCGCCAGCGTGGAGATGGTCGAGGCCGTAGGGCGTGAATACTGGCCATCGTATTTTGATTGTCTGGCCCGTTGCCTCAAGCCGGGGGGCAGGGCAGCGCTGCAATACATTAGCATCCGAGACGAGTTGTTTGACGCATATGCCGCCAGCGCCGATTTCATCCAGGCTTATGTTTTCCCCGGAGGTCTGTTGATCAGCGAACGCGAATTCAAAGCACTGGCGGCAGACCGCGGGTTAAGCTGGGAAGACCAGCACGATTTCGGCATTGATTATGCGCGCACGTTGAAGTTGTGGCGCGATTCTGTGGATCACGCCGTTGCAACTGATGCGCTGCCGTCAGGTTTTGATCGCAAATTCATTGATTTATGGCGATATTATCTGATGTATTGTGAAGGTGGTTTCCGTGGCGGCGGGATCAATGTCGCCCAGGTAACGCTTGTCAAACGTTCCTGAAAACGCCGTCACCGCGAAAGCGGACCAGAATGTTGTCGTGCACGATGGGGCTTAAAAGCCTGTCAAAGGCACAACCCACCCGTCCGCTTTCCCACCAGACGACGTTTGCCAACAATGCTTCCACACCGGGAAGTGTCAACCAGCAGCGATTGCCCGGATGCAACCGGTGGATCGAGTTTGCGCAGAAACCGGCCAGAGCCAGATCAACAACCACCGTATTGAAGGCGCGCTCACCCGACGGACGCAAGCTGGCGGGGATGTGGACACGTTGGCGGGGCGCGCAGCGATCCTCGAACGCGCCTTGCCCGTAGGTGTCTGTATTCCATTCAGTGCTGGTGGTATTCATCGACCAACGCCCTCGGATTCAAAGCTTTTCACTGCTGCACGAGCATGCAGGATTGCGTCCGAGAATCGCCTATGAGCTTTAATTTGGCCTTACGAAGTGTGGTTAACCCGTTCGCGGTGTGGACTGGCAAACTGTTCACCAAGAAGGGTAACAATCCGGTCTGCCACAACCTCTGGAGGTTTGACGCTTTCGGGGCTTTCGCCGGGATAGGCTTTAGCGCGCATTTTCGTCCGGGTCGCTCCGGGATCAAGTATGGCAACGCGGATTGCCGAAGTGTTCCGCACTTCCTGACCATAGCAATCAAGCAGCACGTCAAACGCAGCCTTGGATGAGCCATAGGCCGCCCAATAGGCGCGTGGCGATGCCCCCACACTGCTGGTAACGCCGATCAGGCGTGCGTCCTTGCTTTTGCGCAGCATGCCGTCAAAACCTGCAAGCAGCGCCTGCGTGGCCAGGACATTCAGCGTCAGCGCATTGTTGAATTCACGCGGATCGATTTGCCACACCGGCGTAAGCGTGGGGAAAGCTGCCGCGTTGATCACCATGATATCAAGCGCATCCCAGCGGCCAGATATCGCGGTGGCAAGCCTTGCGATACTATCTGCTTC
>JADYXV010000371.1 GCA_020853995.1 Novosphingobium sp. | reverse complement strand
GGAGCAGGCTTCAACGCTACATTGCGCGACTGGGCGCGTTTTGGGCAGATGACGCTTGATAACGGCATGGCTAACGGAAAGCGTGTTGTCAGCGCAGAGTGGGTCAAGAAAGCACAGCTCTCGGCAGGCCCTGAGGACGACAAGACGGGAGGCTATGGCTACCAGTGGTGGACCATGCCGAACTCGCCCGCATATTCGGCCATCGGCCTGCAGGGCCAGTTCGTGTTCATTGATCCCGCAACGCGCACCGTTGTGGTCAAGCTAAGCTATTTCCCGCCGTTGGAAAACGATGTCGAGAGCGAAACAGCTGCGTTCCTTGCCGCAGCCTCGGCGTGGCAGCCAGCCCCCTGAAGCTGCACAAAAACACGATGCCATGAAAGACAAATTGAAGGTGGGTGGGGCCAGAGCGACCGGAATCGCTTTGGCCCCTATAACCTGGCGAGAGACTGGCACACCTGCCGCACAAGATCGGCTTGCCGGCCGACCCCGGTCTTCGATAGCGCGCTTTTCAGCTGCATGCGGGCCGTCCCTTCCGCAATTCCGCGATAGGCGGCGAAGTCCTTCACGGTCATCCCGCCGACCAGATGCGTGGTCAAAGTGGCTTCGGCCATCGTCAGCCCAAACAAGTCGGCCACTTCACCCGCTTCTATCTGCGGCGCGGTGCCGGGCGAACACAATGCAATCAGCGTAAGATTGCGCCCCCAGCGGCGTTGATCGGCAGCGTCACGCTTGAGCACGCGCAAATGGAGCACATCTGCCGGCATTTCTCCGCCAATGCGGCAGGTATCGCCATGTTGCCCATCGATGAGGTTTCGCACCATTGCGGTTGCCTCAATCGAGCGAAAGCCAAGCCTGCCTTGGACGAAGCAGGCTTGCGGAAGTGTGCGCAGCAGACGTTCGGCGGCGGTGTTCATCCAGTGAACACCAAGATCCTGATCACAGGTGATCAACGCCAGACTGGTGGTGTTCATGAAAGACTCGGTTACAGACAACCGCGCCTCGTACCCGGCAATGCTTGTCAGAAGGCGCGAGATTTGCCTGAAGTGCGGTTGCAACTGGCCGAGGAATTCATCCTCTGCCAGAGTGATATCGCGCCCGTCTCCGATATGGCGATGAAAGATCATGGTGGTGTGTTCACCCGGTGCTGTCTTGCAGCCGATCCAGAAGCCTGCGCCCAGTCCGCACATTGTTAGTCCGCGTTGCAAAACTTCGCGATCAGCCGCCGTGAAATGAGGGTTGCGGTGATCGCTATCGATCTCTTGCAGCGCACTCGGCTCAGTATCCCGGCGGAACC
The DNA here is from genome assembly GCA_020853995.1 of Novosphingobium sp. Taxonomy (GTDB): domain Bacteria; phylum Pseudomonadota; class Alphaproteobacteria; order Sphingomonadales; family Sphingomonadaceae; genus Novosphingobium. The sequence continues at coordinate 7,539 of JADYXV010000371.1, read as the reverse complement.
GGGGGTTATGCCGCGAATTGGCCCATTCATCATGCCGCGTGGCTTCAAGCGTCGACCATGTATCGCGCAAGCTTACGACAGGTATCAGGTCATCCTTGTTTGCCACCAGCCGCTGAAACACGGCACTGGCAACGCCCAGCCGATTTTTGATTGTGTCCAATACGTCGGTCCAGCGCGCATCTTCCCCGACTGCGGCATACATCGCGGCAATCAGATCATTGTCCAGAAGATGGCTCTTGCGTGCTGTCAGTTCGTCCTCCGCAACAGGTTATACCACCTCTTTTCGGGATTTTGCTAAACCAAATAGCGCTCATTCACCGCCCAGTGCGTATGCTTCAGATGCCCAGTCGGTCACGCAAAGCATACCACAGCGAACCCAGCACCGTGAGAGGCACCCGGAAGTGCCGCCCGCCCGGGAATGGATAATGGGGAAGGCTTGCAAAAACATCGAACCGCTCCATTTGTCCGCCGATAGCCTCGGACAGCAGACGCCCAAGCAATTGGGTGGTTGTCACACCATGGCCGGAATCGCCGTGCGAGAACCAGACGTTGCTTGAAAGGCGGCCAATCTGGGGCATGCGGTTAAGGGTCAAAGCAAACCTGCCGCTCCATGCATAATCAAGCCGCACACCTTTCAATTGCGGGAACGTTTTGAGCAGACCCGGCAAGATCCGCCCTTCGATACTGGCTGGATCCGCTCCGCCATAAACGACACCGCCCCCGAACAGGATGCGGCCATCAGCCGTTCGGCGAAAATAGTCGAGGATGTAATTGGCATCTTCCACGCAGGTATTGGCCGGCAGCAATTCCTCGGCAAGCGCGCCCAGGCGTTCGGTCGTCACAACCTGGCTGGAAACCGGCATGATCCGGGCCGAAAGTTCGGGCTTTGCATCACCAAGATAGGCATTGCCGCACAACAGCAAAGTATCGCAGGAAATGCTGCCCTCAGCCGTCTCGATCATCGGACGGGTGCCCTCTGTCACCTTGAGTACACGGCTGCTCTCGAATATTTGGCCGCCCATAGCTTCTACCGCTGCGGCCTCTCCCAACAGATAGTTGAGCGGGTGGAAATGCCCGCCGACCGGATCGACCATCGCGCCGATATAACGGCTGCTGCGCACGATTTCTTGCAAGCCGTCGCCTGCGACCAGTTGCATTCCGGGATGGCCATATCTTGCCCAGACGTGGGCCTGCCCTTCCAGCCAGCGCATCTGCTTGTCCGTCAGCGCAACAACGGCCGACCGGTCTACCAGATCACAGGCAATGCCAAAACGGGCAACCCGCTCCCTGATAATCGCGCTACCTTCCAGTGAGACTGAAGCCAGATCGCGCGCGCGGTCCTCTCCAAGCTTTGCGGCAAGGAAATCAAGAGGGCGGCTGTATCCGTTGATAAGTTGTCCGCCGTTGCGGCCAGAAGCGCCAAACCCGACCCGCTGATCCTCGACGACCGCCACGCTGAAGCCGCGCTGCACCAGTTCCAGCGCGGCTGACAGACCGGTGAAGCCGCCTCCGACGATGCAAATGTCAAAGGAATGGCTGCCTTTCAGCTTGATTCGTTCGGGGGCAGGATTCGCGCTCGCCGCATAATAGCTTGGCATCGCAGCGTAGGTCCCGACGGGCGACGCATTCATATTCATCTGAGACATCCCAATTCATCTGGCCAATTCATCTGGCATCTTTTGCCGAAGGTCGTACGGACCGGCACTCACAATCTGTGATCCCATATTTTACGCGAGATCGATTGTCCATATTTAAGCAAGGCTTGAACAAAGGTGTAGGTGGGTTCTTGCGTGAGATCGCAGATTGCGCAATGTGGGCATATGCAGTTTTCGACTTTTTGCCGAAATGGCGGACTGCAAGATCCGGCAGGCGTCGCTGCACCGGGTTTATGGGCTTGGTCAGTGGGCTAATACAGCCCTTCAGGCTGACAGGGCTGCGGGAAGTTGGCGGGTCTGCGGTTTTGTCGGACTGCACGGAGGAACACGAATGGCAGAAGTCACGCCGGCCACAATCGCACCGGCTGTTGCGAGAGAAGGCAAAGGCCTTGCAGGAAACAGTGTAGGCCTGTTCGGGGCTATCGTGATCGGCGTATCGTGCGTTGCTCCGGCCTATACCCTCACCGCAGCGCTGGGCCCGATCGTATCGGTGGTTGGCGTGCATACCCCGGCAATACTGCTGATCGGCTTTCTGCCGATGCTTCTTGTGGCAATGGGGTATCGCGAACTGAACCGTGCCGTGCCGGACAACGGCACATCCTTTGCATGGGCAACTCTGGCGTTCGGTCCTTATGTGGGCTGGTTGGCAGGATGGGGGTTGGTGGCATCGACCGTGCTGGTTCTGTCGAACAGCGCGGGAATTGCGGTCGACTTTTTCTACCTGATGCTGGCACAGGCTTTTTCATCGCCATGGATCGCGTCCCTGTCGGCGGACAAGTATATCAATGTTGCCACTTGCCTTGCCTTCATGGGCGGAGCGGCATTCATATCCTATCGGGGCATGCATACCACCAAGGTCGTGCAATATCTGCTGGTAGGCTTGCAAATCATCGTCATGATAGGCTTTGGCATTACTGCCCTGACCAAGGCGCAGGCGGGCCTTGCCTTCGATTTCACCCCGATTCAGATGGACTGGTTCAATCCGCTCACCGTCACTTCGACCGGTGCGATTGCTGCAGGTTTGTCGTTGTCGATCTTCATCTTCTGGGGATGGGACGTAACCCTGACGATGAACGAGGAGACCGAAGACGCTGCGCGCAATCCGGGCCTCGCCGCCGCATTGACCGTTGGCGTGACCATGCTGCTCTATGTCCTGGCTTCTGTCGCCTCGATCACATTTGCCGGGATCGGAACGGCAGGGATCGGTATGGGCAATGCCGATGTGCAGCGGAACGTGTTCCTTGCCCTTGCGCCGGCCGTTTTCGGACCAGCCAGCATCGCAATGGCAGTGGCAGTGCTGTGCAGTTCAGCTGCATCCCTGCAATCCACCATGGTAAGTCCGTCGCGCACGCTTCTGGCCATGAGCCATTATGGCGCAATGCCAAAGCAATTCGCGCAGATCAGCGCACGCTACCGCACGCCGCACGTCGGCATCTTTGCCTCCTCGATCGTGTCATCGGTCTTTTATGCAGTGATGCGGTTCATATCAGAGCATGTACTGTGGGATACGATCACGGCTCTCGGCATCATGATCTGCTTCTATTACTCCATCACCGCACTCAGCGTAGTTTGGTATTTCCGTACCAGCTGGTTCAGTTCCCTTAGCGCGTTCCTGAACCGATTGCTGATGCCTCTGGTCGGAGGTATCGTGCTGGGCGCGCTCTTCTTCCGCACCTTGTCAGACAGCCTTGATCCCGATTTCGGCAGCGGCTCGCACGTGGGCGGCATTGGTTTGGTGTTCGTGATCGGTATGGCGATTTTCGGCCTTGGGCTTCTGGTAATGCTGGCAGTCTTGCTGAAGAATCCTTCGTTCTTCAGGCATGGGGCGGCGCTGATACGGGCAGGACAAGAGCGGCCTTGATCGGGCGTGCTTACAGAATCAGCGATGCGCCGCAGGATCGATCTTTGGCAACGATTCGCCGCGCAAGGCAGCGGCAAGAGCATCGAAGAACCAGCGTGACTGCGGATTGGCGGCAAAGTCCCATTCCGGATGCCATTGCACTGCCAAAACGCACCCGGTTGCCGAAACCTTGCTGAATGCTTCCACAAGGCCATCAAGCGCCATAGCTTCGGCCTGCAATCCAGCACCCAAACGCTCGATGCCCTGAAAGTGCACCGAATTGACTGTCATCTGGCCGGTTAAACCGCACTGCGCCAGAATCCCGCCGTCCATCAAATCAACCGGATGGCAGTGCGCGAACATCTGATCAAGTGACGCTGTGGCGGGGGCATGGTGCTCCACCTCTCCATGCGGCAGATCGCACAACGTTCCGCCAAACAGCACATTAAGCTCCTGAAATCCCCGACATATGCCAAAGACCGGCTTTCCAGCTTCGACCATTTGCGCAGCAAGCCGCAAGCTGGTGGCATCGCGTGCAGGATCGAACGGCCCGGCACCATCCGGCTTGCCATAGAGCGCAGGCATCATGTTTGACGTACTGCCTGTCAGCAGCAGGCCATCCAGCCTTCGCCACAACCCGGCACTGGCAGAATCGTCTTCCATGGCCGGGACAAGAACGATGTCAGCATCGCAATTTGCCGCCGCCGCCCGAACATAGCGCTCGATCACCCGATGTATCCGCTCGCCCTCCAACTCGCGCTGGCAGCAGCCAATGCCGAGCAAGGGGCGGTTGGCGCTGTGGTCTGGACCGGAAAATCGTTTGTCGCGCATGGGCAATTACCAAAAATGTGTGATCACTGATTTGCAGTCACTTTACCTTGGTGATGAATCTGCGCAAGCAGGGGTTGCGGCAGAAGCTTTCCTGACAACGGTATTCCAGCAATCTACGGGGTATGCAGGCCAGATTCCCAAAGTAAACTGGACAGAGCAAACCAGATTCAATATGTGATCACACTATGCATGAAACGGACATAAACTTCGCCGATTGGCTTGCGCTGAACCCAAAGGTCACGCGTATCGAAGCATTCCTCGCCGATATCAACGGTGCGCCCAAGGGCAAATGGCTCGAACGGGACAAGGCACAGGTGCTTGAGGCCAAGGGTTTGCCGATGCCGCTATCGGTTTTCGCGCAAGATGCCTGGGGCTGCGATGTTCCTGCAGCGGGCCTGGCCTTCGGCACAGGTGATCCTGACGGCCTGTGCCATGCCGTCCCCCGCCGGTTTGCGCCCGCACCCTGGCTTGGAGAAGGCTGCGCGCAGTTGCTTATCGCAATGCAGGCTGATGGTGCGCCCGCCGATGCCGATCCTCGCGGCGCTCTGCAACGGGTTCTCGCACGCTTTGCCGCGCGCGGGCTGGTGCCGGTGGTGGCAACGGAACTGGAGTTTTATCTATACCAGCTTGAAAATGGCCTGCCCGTGCCACCTGATGGCAACCCCCGACGGAACGACACGCTTTCAACCGCCCCACTCGCCCGGCATGGCGCACTGTTCGACGCGATTTTTGCAGCGGCATCTGCTCTGGGCATTCCCGCCGATGGGCTGATCAGCGAGGCGGGGCCTGGCCAGTTTGAAATCAATCTGCTGCACCGGCCCGATGCGCTTGCGGCCGCTGACGATGCAGTATTGCTGCGGCGCGTGATCCGTGATCTGGCCCGCAGCCAAGGCTTGGGCGCAACCTTCATGGCAAAGCCCTATGGCGATGCATCGGGAAGCGGCATGCACATCCACGCAAGCCTGCTCGATTCCGCCGGAACAAACGTGTTGGCACAAGGCGATGGGCAGCCCAGCGATATCCTTTATCACGCGGTGGCAGGTCTGTTGCGGGCGATGCCTGAAACGATGCTGGCATTCGCACCGAACGCCAACTCGTTCCGCCGGATCCGGCCCGATGCCCATGCGCCGATTTCGGCCGGGTGGGGCATTGATGATCGTTCGGCAGCCGTGCGCGTGATTGTGGCCGATGCAAAATCGACCCGTATCGAACACCGCATCGCGGGCGCAGATGCCAATCCCTATATCGCGCTTGCAGCGATGCTGGGGGCAATGATCGCAGGAATTGAAACGGCCGAGATGCCTCCGCCAGCGCAAGACCCCAAACAGCCGGGTTTAGGCGAACGCCTGCCGATTGAATGGGGCGCCGCGATTGACCGGATGGCTGGATCATCACTGGCCGCAAACATTCTGGGTGAGCGATTCCGCGACATCTTCATCGCTTGCAAGCGGCAGGACCGCGATGAATTTCTCACCCGCATCAGCAACTTCGAATACGATACCTATTTGTCTTTGCTGTGACCCTAAAGCTGCAAAAGGTCCCAGTCAGCCATCAGGCTTGAAAAATCGCCGATGTCTGCCCGGATTGCTGCCTCAACCGCAGCCGGGTCTGACGCGGCGATGGCATTCGTGGCTGCCTGATGCTGATCGATCATGTTGGCCGTGCCGTAGCGACCGTAAACGACGCGCATGAAAGGGCCGAACTGCATCCACAAGCTTTCGATCATGCGGTTGGCCATTGGCATCTTTGCCGCAGAATAGATCAGCGAATGGAAAAGGAAGTTAGATTCCATGTAGCCAGTGACATCGCCATCGCGCAGTGCGTTGTCTGTAGCGGTATCTGCCTGACGGATCAGACGCAGACGTTCGGCGGAGATGTTCGGCAGGGCCGCTACTGCCACCATCGGTTCAAGCAGCAAGCGCCGGGTCATGATCTCGGCAAAGCGCTCGGCGGTCATCTTCGGCACGGTTACTGCGCGCTTGGATCGAATTTGCAACGCCCCTTCGTTGGCAATGCGTGACAGGGCATCGCGCACCGGCATCTGGCTGACGTCAAGCTGCTGGGCCAAGCCCCGCGTCGAAATGCCAACGCCGGGTGCGATCTTGCCCGTAATCAGCCTGAAGCGCAGGTCTTCATACACCTGTTCGCGCAAGGATGGGACGAACTCGGTTTCGTCCTCATCCGCATCTTGCCCGCCCGACAGTTCGTCTTCTGGCCTCATTGCAGCCCTCGAACGGTTCCAGATCTATTCACAACACTGACCCTAGATGAGGACCGCAAACAAGGGAAGCCTTGGCAAGCCGAGAAGTTGCCCGTGCGATCACAGGCAACTTCCACGAATCTAAAGGCCAAGGCAAGTGAGCTTGATATCGAGGTAATCGTCCATGCCAAACGACGAGCCCTCGCGGCCCAGCCCTGATTCCTTAACCCCGCCAAACGGCGCAGCTTCGGTTGAAATCAGGCCGGTGTTCAGGCCGACCATGCCATAATCCAACGCTTCGGGAATACGCCAGCTGCGCGCAAGATCGCGCGTATAGACATAGGCCGCCAGCCCCGCGTCAGTGTCGTTTGCCATGGCAATAGCTTCTTCCTCTGTATTAAACCGGACAAGCCCGGCCACAGGCGCAAAGGTTTCCTCCCGGCATAGCAAGGCATCGCGAGGCACATCGGCAATGACCGTCGGCGCGAAGAAGTTCCCGGCAGCCAGCGCTCCATCCGCCATTCGCATGCCGCCTGTCAGCAGGTTGCCACCGCGAGAGACCGCGTCATCGACATGGGCTTGCGCTTTGGCCAGCGCACGCTCGTCGATCAACGGGCCTTGGTCAGTAGGGCCAGACAGGCCGGGACCAACCCGAAATGCCCGCACCCGCTCTGCCAGCCGTGCGGCGAATTCATCATGCACGCCGGATTGCACCAGTATCCTGTTGGCGCAAACGCATGTTTGCCCGGCATTGCGGAATTTCGATGCCAGCGCTCCTTCGATTGCCGCATCGATATCGGCATCATCGAACACGATGAACGGCGCATTGCCGCCAAGTTCCAGCGACACCCGCTTGACCGTATCTGCGCAGCGTGCAGCCAGCAGTTTGCCCACGGCAGTGCTGCCGGTGAAGGTAAATTTGCGCACGCGTTTGTCACGGGTGAGCACGTCGCCAATGGCTGGTGCATCACCCATCACCACATTGAACACCCCCGGCGGTACGCCAGCGTCCT
>JADYXV010000370.1 GCA_020853995.1 Novosphingobium sp. | reverse complement strand
CTGGCGCCAGCGGCGCAACCACACCATGGCAGGGCGTGCCAAAGCGTCCGCATCATATCCCGGGCGGGCAATCACTGCAATCGGCATCTCGCGCGCGATTTGCCGCCAGTTTTTCCAGCGATGGAACTGCGCCAGATTATCAGCCCCCATCAGCCAGATGAAACGGCGCTTGGGGTAACGCCGCTTGATTGCGCGCAGGGTATCAATCGTAAAGCGCGTGCCAAGCTCGCGTTCGATAGCGGTTGCGCGGATCGATGCACGGCGGCTTTGCGCCTGTGCAGAGGCCAGCCGTGCAGGCAGCGGGGCCATGCCCTTGGCCGGTTTCAGCACGTTGCCCGGTGATACCAGCCACCACACTTCATCCAGCCCCAGCGCATTTATGGCAAACAGGGTGATGCGGCGGTGGCCGCCGTGCGCGGGATTGAAGCTGCCGCCCAAAAGACCGGTGAGCGAATGGCCGTTCAGGGGCGCACCTGACCGGAACCGCGCACCAACCATTTGTATGTGGTCAAGCCTTCCAGCGCGACGGGGCCGCGCGCATGCAACCGGCCGGTGGCAATGCCGATTTCCGCGCCAAGGCCGAATTCCCCGCCATCGGCAAACTGGCTGGAGGCGTTGTGCATGACAATCGCGCTGTCAACTTCACCAAGGAACCGGTCTGCTACGGCCTGATCGGCGGTGACAATCGCATCGGTATGGCCCGATGCATGAGCCGCGATATGCGCCAGCGCCGCATCCAGCCCGTCAACCACGGCGACTGAAAGGATGGCCTCAAGGTATTCGGTGTCCCAATCCTCATCACTGGCAGGCGCAATGCGCGGATCGATGGCGCAAGCGCGCGCATCACCGCGCAATTCGCAGCCCGCATCCAGCAAAGGCTCAACCAACCCGTGCGGATCAGGATAAGTAGCATCGATCAGCAGCGTTTCCATCGCGCCGCAAATGCCGGTGCGGCGCATTTTGGCGTTGAGCGCGATGGCTTTGGCCATGTCGGCATCGGCGGCGGCGTGGACAAAGGTGTGGTTGATCCCGTCAAGGTGGGCCAGCACCGGCACGCGGGCATCGGCTTGCACCCGCGCGACAAGGCTTTTGCCACCGCGCGGCACGATCATGTCGATCAGGCCCGCCGCTGCCAGCATTGCGCCAACTGCCGCGCGATCCTGTGTCGGCATAAGCTGCACCGCATTAGTGGGCACGCCGCCTTGGGTGAGGCCTTTGACCAGCGCTGCGTGTATCGCGCGGTTGGAATGGACGGCTTCACTGCCGCCGCGCAAGATCGTGGCATTGCCCGACCGCACGCACAGCGCGGCGGCGTCTGCCGTCACATTCGGGCGGCTTTCATAGATGATGCCGATCACGCCAACCGGCACGCGGACGCGCTGCAGCACCATGCCATTGGGCCGGGCGGTTTCATCGATCACCTGCCCGACAGGATCAGTGAGCGAGGCGACCTGGGCGACGGCATCGGCAACGCCCGCAAGGCGTTCCGGCGTCAACTTCAGCCGATCCAGCATTGCGGGCGACAGGCCGTTGGCCGCGCCATTGGCCATGTCTTGCGCATTGGCGGCAAGAATCTCGGCCTCGGCACTGCGCAAGGCATCAGCGGCAAATTTCAGCGCCTGCTCTTTTGCCGGGGCATCCATTTGTGCCAACTGGCGCTGTGCCACACGGGCAGCACGCGCAAGGCCTTCGACCATTTCGGTCACCGATTGGGCGGATGATGATAGCTGATCAGACATGGGCTGCGCCCTATCATTGCCGGAGGCCAATGTCATCCAGCAGCACGACTCGACAGGCGAAAGTGCGGCTGAAATGCCATGAATCACAAGCCTGCAAACGATTCATCGGGCGAGTCACACGGCTTGCCCCGATTAACCACAATCGGATTCGCCACAAATGGTTCCCGCAGGTAGGCGCATATTTAACGGAATCGTTAATAATAATTACGGGGACGTTAAGAAACGCCACGACGGGGGTCGCAAAGTTTGTCTACCTTAAAGCTATCCGAGGCGCTTGCCCGGATAAGGAGCTTGTTCCCCGAGCGTGAGTTTTTCATGCGCTCGCACGGGCAGGTTCGCTTCATCCGCCTGTCGCCACGCCTGCAAATGTCGGTCGCTGGCGGCGTTGCTGCTGCTGTGCTGATGTGGTTGGGCATGATGACCGCCACTTTGGTCTCGCAGTATTCATCCGCGCAAGACCACGCCGCCCTGCTGGAACGCGAAGCCGCGGTCGCCTCTGCCGAAAGCCGTGTGCAGAAGTATCGCGGCGGGATCGAAGGCGTGGCCGATGATCTGGCGCGCCGTCAGGACTTCATCGAAAAGGCAATTGAAGGCACCATCGGTGAATTGCCCAAGGACTTGCCGCAAGGCACGGTATCGGACAGCAGCGCCGAGGCCGAAAAGACCGTTCGCAAGATTTCCATGGAATTGCCCGAAGCGCGCCGTCTCGCCCAGATCGAAGCGCGGCAATTGGCCTTTATCGAACGGCTCACGCGCTTTGCCGATGCCCGCGCAAGTGCCGCTGAAACATCCATCCGCCGCGTCGGCCTTAACCCTGCCATGCTGCGCAACGCAGCGGCCGATGGTCAGGGCGGGCCATTGATCCGCCTGTTCACCGGGCGCGACGAAAGCCTTGATCCGCGTTTCGCGCGATTGGGTGCCAGCCTTGAACGGATGGCCGCGATGGAAAAGGGCCTTGCCCGTATCCCCAACACCCTGCCCGCGCGGCTGGAGTATATCTCCAGCGGCTTTGGCTATCGCTCGGATCCGTTCAATGGTGGCGCAGCGTTTCATGCCGGCCTTGATTTCCGTGGGCCAATGGGCGCGCCGATCTATTCGGCAGCGGCAGGCACAATCAGCTTTGTCGGCGTAAAACAAGGTTATGGCCGCTGCGTTGAAGTGGCGCACGGCAATGGCCTGATGACGCGCTATGCACATATGTCTTACACCGACGCACGCATTGGCGAAAAGATCGACGCGGGCGCAGAAATCGGCAAGATCGGCAGTTCGGGCCGCTCCACCGGCCCGCACCTGCATTTCGAGGTGCGGATCAATGACCGCCCCGTCAATCCGCGCCCCTTCCTTGAGGCAACCCGCTAATGTTTAACAAGAAGTCTGCGCCGGTTCAGCGCCAGCAAACCGGGAGTAGTGCGATGGCCGCTACATTTTCCATCCTCGGCACAGACGTGTCGATCAAAGGTGATCTGAACGCCACCGCAGACCTGCACATCGACGGCAACGTTGAGGGCGATATTACCTGCGTGGCACTGGTGCAGGGCGAAAAGAGCACGGTTACAGGGGCCATACGGGCAGAAAGCGCGCGGCTGTCCGGCACGATTCATGGCTCGATAGAGGCCGGTGAACTTGTGATCCTGAAGACAGCGCGCATTCACGGCGATGTTTCGTATGATTCGCTGACGATCGAGCAAGGCGCGCAAGTGGACGGCAAGTTTTCGCACCGCGTAAAATCGGCTGAGGAAACATCGCTTTCATTGGTGAGTTGAATCGCCACTTGCTGAATCAGCACGCCTAGCCTACATCAGCGATAAGCAAGGCCGCTCCGCAAGGGGCGGCCCTTATTGTTTCCGCCTTTTTGGCATGCCTTTTCCGGGAGACCGCCGTGAGCACCCAGCCCACATATCCGCTGATGCCACATGCCACCGCGTCGTGGCTTGTCGACAATACCGCGCTGACGTTTGAGCAGATCTCGGAATTCTGCGGGCTTCATATCCTTGAAGTGCAGGCAATGGCCGATGATCTGGCTGGTCAGAAGTACACGGGACGCGATCCGCTGCATTCGGGCGAATTGAACCAGGCCGAAATCGACAAGGGCCAGGCCAACCCCGAATACCGCCTGAAAATGCAGCGCGCGCCAATCTCGGTCAGCCGCACCAAGGGCCCGCGCTATACCCCGGTGTCCAAGCGTCAGGACAAGCCCGATGGTATTGCGTGGATCTTGCGCAACCATCCCGAAGTTTCGGATGCGCAGATCGGCAAACTGATCGGCACCACCCGCACAACCATCGCCGCAATCCGTGATCGCAGCCACTGGAACATCAGCAACATCAACCCCAAGGATCCGGTCACGCTGGGCCTGTGTTCGCAGCGCGAACTGGATGCGCTGGTGGCCAAGGCCGCAAAGAAGGCGGGCTACGAAGACAACGGCGAAGCCGCAATCCGCCTCGGCACCGACCGCGATGCCCTCATCGAGGAACTGCGCGCCGAACGTCAGGCCCACACCAAGGCCGCATCTGACGCCGCACAGGAAGCCGAAGCCGCAGCATGGCTCGCCGCCCGCCGCGCCGAAGGCCTGTCAGACAGCTAAGTTCTGGCAAAGCATGGAATTGAAAAGGCCGCTCAGCAATGGGCGGCCTTTTTTGTAGTGCGCGGCGCCGAATGCCCACCGCGCTACGACAAAGTTCGCCTCCGGCTCACTAAGTCTCGCTCCCCTCCCGCAAGCGGGAGGGGTTGGGGGTGGGCAAGGCACTACGCCACCTTGAGCACAATCTTCCCGATATGCGCGCCCTGCTCCATCCGCACATGCGCCGCGGCGGCTTCGGTCAAGGCAAAGCACTGGTCCATTACCGGCCGCAGTTCGCCCACTGCAATAACAGGCCAAACGGTTTCGCGGATTTCATCGGCCAGCGCGGCTTTGAACGCTTTGGAACGCGGGCGCAGCGTTGATCCGGTCATGGTGATGCGGCGGCGCATGACTTCGGCCATGTTGATTTCTGCGCGTACGCCCCCCTGCACCGCGATGGTTACGTGGCGGCCATCATCGGCAAGGCATTTGAGGTTGCGCGCGACATAATCGCCCGCCACCATATCAAGCACCATTTCAACGCCTTTGCCGCCGGTAATCCGCGAAACTTCTTCAACAAAATCAGTGGTTTTGTAATCGATTGCGTGTGCAGCGCCGATGTTGAGCGCCTGCGCGCATTTGTCTGCACCGCCGCATGTGACAATCACGCGCACGTCAAACAGCTTGCCAAGCAAGATCGCCATGGACCCGATGCCGCTGGTGCCTCCGTGAACAAGGATAGTCTCCCCTTCTGCCACCATCCCGCGCTCGAACACATTGTGCCACACCGTAAACAGCGTTTCGGGAATGGCGGCGGCTTCATCCAGCGCAATGTCGCCTGCATCAAAGCACTGTGCGGCTTCGGCAAGACAATATTCGGCATAGCCACCGCCTGCGACCAGCGCGCAAACACTTTGCCCGACGAACGGCACGATCACGCCGTCACCCTGGGCCACGACATGGCCGGAAATCTCCAGCCCCGGCAGCGGCGATGCATCGGCAGGCGCGGGATAAAATCCTTGGCGCTGGATCACATCGGGCCGGTTGACGCCCGCATAGGCCACCTTGACCAGAACTTGTCCTGGCCCCGGTTGCGGCACGGCAGCAATTTCAGGCCGGAGCACTTCGGGACCACCGGGCGCGTCCCAACCCATGGCCGTCATCGTTGCGGGAATGGCGGTCATGAAAGGAGCCTCTTAATTCTTTAAAAACCAAGTTTCGTGGTGCTAGCCTATACAAGCCGTTGACAGCAAGCGTGGCGAAGGCACATTGTTGCGCTGCGAAGGAGAAAAGTTGGGCAATGGAAATTGACGAGCGCCCTCGCCCTAAAGGGGATCTGGCCAGCCAACTGGCAACAGAGGAGCTCGGCCCTTATTCTCACGACGAACTGAACGAACGTATCCGTTTGTTAGAACTGGAAATTGCCAGAACTGTCGCGCATCGTGACAAAGCCAGCGCTCACCGAGCCGCTGCCGATGCGCTTTTCCGCACCCCTGCCCCTTCAGGCACCGGCAGTTGACACGGCCTGCCCTTTCTTTTGCCGGGCGGTCATCCCATATTGCTTTTGGTGCTTGTGTTTTCGCATCCACAGTTATCGCACAGCTTCGCGGTTTAGCTTCGGTTAATCACGTTCGTGCACTCTCCCGCAACGGACCAGTATCGGTCCGCACAGGGAACCCACCGGCGCAAGCCAGAAAGTAGACCTATGCCCAGTTTCGCACAGAGCCTCGAAAAAACGCTGCATACCGCGCTCGCCAACGCGTCCGAGCGCAGCCACGAGTACGCGACGCTGGAGCATTTGTTGCTGGCGTTGATCGATGATGCTGATGCTGCACAAGTGATGCAGGCATGCGGTGTCGATCTGGGTGATCTGGGCGATGTGGTGCGCCAGTACCTCGATCAGGAATACCAATCGCTGAAGACGCAGGACAAGGCTGATCCACAGCCGACCGCCGGTTTCCAGCGGGTGATCCAGCGCGCCATCCTGCACGTTCAATCATCGGGCAAGGATACGGTGACCGGTGCCAACGTGCTGGTCGCGTTGTTCTCGGAACGTGATTCGTATGCCGTGTATTTCCTGCAGCAGCAGGACATGAGCCGGTTGGACGCTGTCAGCTTTATCAGCCACGGCATTGGCAAGGGCGGCCGTCAGGTCGATGGCCGCACCGCCAAGGGGGCCGAAGAAGAAGCGCCCAAGCAGCAGGAAGAAAAGGCCGACGCCAACAAGGGCCAGAAGAAGGAGACGGCGCTCGACCAGTTCACCGTCAACCTCAACGAAAAGGCTTTGGCCGGCAAGGTTGATCCGCTGATCGGGCGTGGCCCCGAAGTGGATCGTACCATCCAGATCCTGTGCCGCCGTTCAAAGAACAACCCGCTTTATGTGGGTGATCCCGGCGTTGGCAAAACCGCTATTGCCGAAGGACTTGCGCGCAAGATCGTTGAAGGTGACGTGCCCGAAGTGCTGGCCGAAGCAGTAATTTACTCGCTCGACATGGGCAGCCTGCTGGCAGGCACGCGCTATCGCGGCGATTTTGAAGAGCGGTTGAAGCAAGTCGTTTCCGAACTGGAAAAGATGCCGCATGCGGTGCTGTTCATCGATGAAATCCACACCGTCATCGGCGCTGGTGCGACCAGCGGCGGCGCGATGGATGCATCGAACCTGCTAAAGCCCGCGCTTTCGGGCGGGACAATCCGCTGCATCGGTTCAACCACGTACAAGGAATTCCGCAACCACTTCGAAAAGGACCGCGCCCTGTTGCGCCGGTTCCAGAAGATCGACGTTAACGAGCCCACAATCGAGGACACGATCAAGATCCTGCGCGGCCTGCGCACCGCGTTCGAAGATCACCACAAGGTGAAATACACGCCCGATGCGATCAAGACTGCGGTCGAACTTTCGGCGCGCTATATCAATGATCGCAAGCTGCCGGACAAAGCCATCGACGTGATCGACGAAGTTGGCGCGATGCAGATGCTGGTGCCGCCTTCAAAGCGCAAGAAGACCATCACCGCACGCGAGATCGAACAGGTCATCGCCACGATGGCGCGCATCCCGCCCAAATCGGTTTCAAGCGACGACAAGAAAGTGCTCGAACATCTTGAGCGCGATCTGAAGCGTCTGGTCTTCGGTCAGGACAAGGCGATCGAAGTGCTGTCGTCCGCCATGAAACTCAGCCGTGCGGGCCTGCGTGATGCAGACAAGCCGATCGGTTCGTTCCTGTTCAGCGGCCCGACCGGCGTTGGCAAGACCGAAGTGGCGCGCAGCCTTGCCGAAATCATGGGCATCCCGCTGCAACGCTTTGATATGTCCGAATATATGGAGCGTCATTCGATCAGCCGTCTGATCGGTGCGCCTCCGGGCTATGTCGGGTTTGATCAGGGCGGCCTGTTGACCGATGCGATTGACCAGCAGCCGCATTGCGTGCTTCTGCTCGATGAAATCGAGAAGGCCCACCCCGATCTGTTCAACATCCTGCTGCAGGTGATGGACAATGGCCGGTTGACCGATCACCACGGCAAGACGGTCGATTTCCGCAATGTCGTCCTGATCATGACGACCAATGCGGGCGCATCGGATATGGCGCGTCAGGGCATCGGCTTTGGCGATGTATCCAAGGCCGATGCGGGTGATGAGGCGGTGAAGAAGATGTTCACCCCTGAATTCCGCAACCGTCTGGATGCCATCGTACCGTTTGCTTATCTGCTGCCCGAAGTTGTCAGCCGCGTGGTCGACAAGTTTGTGCTCCAGCTTGAACTGCAACTGGCCGACCAGAACGTACACATCCAGTTCGATGCCGATGCCCGCGCCTGGCTGGCCCGCAAGGGTTACGACAAGCTTTACGGCGCAAGGCCGATGGCGCGTCTGATCCAGGACAAGGTCAAAAAGCCGCTCGCCGAAGAACTCCTGTTCGGCAAGCTGGCCAATGGCGGCGAAGTCCACGTCAGCCTGAAGACAGACGAAGTGGCCGATGGCGCACTCTCGTTCGAACTGACGCCTGCCGCACCCAAGCTGGTCAAGAAAAAGCCGCGCAAGGGCAAGGCTGGCAGCCCCGCAATTGAATCGAGCAGCGAGGACGAGGCGGAATAAGCCTTTCTTGGCAGAGTGAATGAAAGAGGCCTGCCCTTCGGGGTGGGCCTTTTTTCTTTGGGCTGGGGGTGGGCACTTCACTTTATTTGTCGCGCCGCGCAACTTTTGACCCATATCCAAAGGTCACTGGAACCGCGCACGACATCCGGCCATTACCGCTTACATGGCCCCACCGTTTTCATGGCTGCGCCCCGAACCGCAGGGGCTGTATGTCACGCCAGCCAACGCGTGGATTGATCCCTCGCGCGCGGTGGATCTGGCGCTGGTCACGCATGGCCATGCCGATCATGCACGGGGCGGGCATGGCACAACCGTGGCCACGCCCGAAACGCTGGCGATCATGGCGTTGCGCTATGGCGTGATCGAAGCGGGATCGCGCGCCGTAGCCTATGGCGAGACGGTGGCGCTGCGCGGCGATGTGCGCGCAACATATGTGCCCGCTGGCCACGTGCTGGGATCGGCACAAATCCTGCTGGAGCATGGCGGAGAGCGCGTGGTGATAACCGGCGATTACAAACGCCGGGCCGATCCCACCTGCACGCCCTTTGCGGTGACGCCATGCGATGTATTCGTCACCGAAGCCACGTTCGGCCTGCCGGTGTTCAAACATCCCTCCATCGCCGATGAAATGGCCAAGCTGCTTGCCGCGCGCGAAAATGATGCGGGGCGATGCGTGCTGGTGGGCGCATATGCCTTGGGCAAGGCGCAGCGCGTGATCGCCGAATTGCGCGCGGCGGGGTATCACGAAACGATCTGGCTGCATGGCGCTATGGAGAAGATGTGCCGCCTGTACGAGGATCACGGCATTGATCTTGGCGATCTGAAGCCGGTGGCGGGCGTGCCCAAGGCGGCACTGGAAAATGCGATCATCGTGTGTCCACCCTCTGCGCTGAATGACCGGTGGAGCAGACGCTTGCCCGATCCGGTTACCGCAATGGCATCAGGCTGGATGCGGGTGCGCCAGCGCGCACGGCAACGCGGCGTGGAATTGCCGCTGATCATTTCCGACCACGCCGATTGGGACGAACTGACCACGACCATCGCGCAAGTGAACCCCACCGAAACGTGGATCACCCATGGCCGCGAGGAAGCCCTGCTGCGCTGGTGCGAACTGACACAGCGCAAAGCGCGCGCGCTGGCGCTGGTGGGGTATGAGGACGAGGATGATTGAGCTTTGGCCAAAGGCGGCGCGGGTGCTTCGACAAGCTCAGCATGAGCGGTTTTTGGTGCTTGGCTCAGCCTCATCCCTCACCCCCGCTCAGCCTGAGCTTGTCGAAGGCCGCACACAACGGTCGACAGATTGATGCAGCGCTTTGCCGCCTTGCTCGATGCACTTGTGCTCACCCCTTCGCGCAATGCCAAGCTGGCGCTGCTGGCCTCCTATTTGCGCGAAACACCAGATCCCGATCGCGGATGGGCGCTTGCCGCACTGACAGACGGGCTTGATTTTCCGGCGGTGAAAGCCGGCACCATCCGCGCGCTGATGGCAGAACGCGTTGATCCGGTGCTGTGGACGCTCAGCCGCGAATATGTGGGCGATACGGCCGAAACCGCCAGCCTGCTGTGGCCCGAACCCTTGGGCGAACAACTGCCGCCGACATCGGTGGCCGAGGTGGTAGCAACCCTTATCGCCACCAACCGCGCAACGGCCCCCGCTACCGTGGCCGAACTGATGGACCGTCTTGACGTCAATGGTCGCTATGCTTTTCTGAAGCTTGCAACCGGCGCGATGCGGATCGGCATTTCGGCAAGGCTGGCGAAAGTCGCCTTTGCGCAAGCGTTTGATGTGCGGGTGGAGGACGTTGAGGAATACTGGCACGGACAGGCCCCGCCCTATTTGCCGTTGTTCGATTGGGCCGCGAACGGCGCAGCACCGCCACGTACCGACCTGCTCCCACTGTTCCGCCCGTTCATGCTCGCCCATCCGTTGGAGGCCGAAAGCATTGATCTGGCGGACTACGCGGCGGAGTGGAAATGGGACGGCATCCGTGTGCAGATTGTCCATGTGGCCGGTGAAACGCGGGTCTATTCGCGCGGTGGCGATGATATTTCGGCCACTTTCCCCGAAGTATCCGCTGCGCTGACGACGCCTTGCGTGCTGGATGGCGAATTGCTGGTGCGCGGCGCACATCAGGGTGGCGAGGCAGGCGGTGCTGCCAGTTTCAACGCCTTGCAGCAGCGCTTGGGCCGCAAGACCGTGTCCAAAGCCATGTTGCGCGATTCGCCCGCCTTCGTGCGGCTCTATGATCTGCTGATCGAAGGGGCCGATGACTTGCGCGAACAGGCATGGGAGTATCGCCGCACACGGCTTGAGGCGCTGGTACCCCGGCTTGATCCGGAGCGCTTTGACATCAGCCAGGTGATCGCTGCCAAAAGCTTTGACGACCTTGCCGAAATCCGTGCCCGTGCGCGCGATGAGGCCATTGAAGGGGTGATGCTGAAGCGCCGCGATAGTCCTTATGTGGCGGGACGGCGCACCGGGTTGTGGTACAAATGGAAGCGCGATCCGCTGCTGATCGATTGCGTGCTGATGTATGCACAGCGTGGCAGCGGCAAACGATCATCTTTCTATTCCGATTTCACCTTTGGCTGCTGGAACGGCGATCCCGATCAGGGCGCGGAATTGCTGCCGGTGGGCAAGGCGTACTTCGGGTTTACCGATGCGGAACTGAAGGAACTCGACCGCCATGTGCGCCAGAACACCGTCGCCAAATTCGGCCCGGTGCGCGAAACCGACAAATCGCTGGTGTTTGAGGTGGCGTTCGATTCGGTCCACACCAGCAAGCGCCACAAATCAGGCGTCGCCATGCGCTTTCCCCGGATCAGCCGCATCCGCAACGACAAGCCCGCGCATGAAGCAGACCGGTTGGAAACTCTGAAAGCGCTGATCGCAGATTGACGCGGATCAATGATGATGGGCTGCGGAGCAGGCACACAAGAGCCTCGCACAATTACCATCCGGAGCATGATTTTGGCCACCCAAGCTGCTGAAGCACCAGCAACCGCCCCTGCCGCCAGCCCCTACGAACGCATCGGCGGAATTGCTGTGCTGCGTCAGATTTCTGACCGGTTTTATGACCTGATGGAGCAAGACCCGGCCTATCGCGCGCTGCGCGCCATGCATGCTCCCGATCTTGCGCCGATGCGCGAATCCCTGCCGAATTTTCTGGCCGGTTGGGCGGGCGGGCCGCGTCAGTGGTTCGAGGCCAATCCCGGCAAGTGCATGATGTCGATGCACAAACCTTTTCCGATCACCAGAAAGACCGCGAACCAGTGGGCCGATGCAATGGCCTGCGCGATTGCCGATGTTGCCCCTGCTGATGCCGAAATCGCCACGGCATTAAGCGATGTTCTGGCGCAAATGGCGCGGGGTATGGCGCGGGATTGAAACGCGGCCTAAGCTGTTGCGATGATCCAGTACGACCGCCAGCGCCGGACCTTTGCCATCGCGCTTGCCGCCATGGCGGGGTTCATCGATGCAGTGGGGTTTCTTTCGGCGGACGGCTATTTCGTCTCGTTCATGTCCGGCAACTCCACACGGCTCGGGGTATCGCTTGGCACTGATCCGGCGCGCGCATTGATGCCTGCGGTGCTGATCGCGGGGTTCCTTGGCGGGGTGACGGGGGGTGCATTGCTGGCGCGGCGGGCGGGCACACTGCATAAACCTGCGGTATTGGCACTGGTGGCTGTGATGCTTTTCACAGCGGCCAGCGGACGCTTGCTCGGATCACCGGTCATCATGCTGGGCGGGCTGGTCATGGCCATGGGCGCGCTGAACAACACGTTCCAGCGCGGCGGCGAAGTGACAGTCGGCCTGACGTATATGACTGGCGCGCTAGTG
>JADYXV010000369.1 GCA_020853995.1 Novosphingobium sp. | reverse complement strand
ACCTCTGTGCTGAACCATGAGACATCGGATCACCTCCTTTCGCGCTAGTTGAAGAGCCATGTGACGTCTCCGCCACGAGCGCGATGATGATTCAAAGTGGATTCGTGATCAAGGCTTGATTTAATTTATTTTCGCGTCAGATTTCACCGGTTGCGGCTTGGCAGTCGAGCCTGTCGCTCCGGCGGTTCTGCAATCCTCCACAACATACGCGAATTCAGGCCAGGACGGAATGACGAGATCATCCGTGCCGATGACGGAGACGAGGAAGCGCCCCCTGCTAAAGGCTAGAGCATCGAGCTGTGGATCGCTGGCCTGCGTTTCCGACCAGATATTGGGCGGCAAGCCCTTGCTGTTGGCCGCATCGTAACTCTTTGAAATTTCGGTTGATGAGAGTGTCATTTTTGAGGTTATGAGTTCCGGCAGCGATCCTGCGCGTCCGAAGCGGATCGTCTTTGTCGGGCCAACGCATGCAATGAAGAAATCCGACTCGGCTCCAGTGCGCCCAAACCGGGCAACCATGCCATCGGCCCCTTGCGCCAAGGTCCAGCCTCCCGCGGAAAAGGCTCGATCCCGCCAATCCCGCGGCGCCGGGCGAGGGGCAGCGGGTGGCCGAACCGGTGCGATAATGGGCTTCGGCTGCACCACAACCGGTTGCGGAACCGTCGCGCAGGCTGAAAGACCAAGGCTTGCTGACATGAGGAACATTCTGCGCATCGATATTCCTTAGCCGCGCAGTCTGGCTGCGCAACCGGCGAATGGCCCTTGTCGCTTCGGCAGGCCCCAATCATAAGGCAGGAAGAAAGGGAGGACGCATGGCAACCGGCATCGATCGCTCACGTTTGAAGGCCATCATTGGAGGATCTGCCGGCAATCTGGTCGAATGGTATGATTGGTACGCCTATTCGGTGCTCTCGATCTATTTTGCACCGGTGTTCTTCCCCGACGGTGACGTGACAGCGCAATTGCTCAACACAGCGGCGATATTTGCGGTTGGTTTCCTGATGCGCCCGATCGGTGCCTGGATCATGGGGATCTATGCGGATCGCCACGGCCGGAAATCGGGCCTGGCACTATCGGTCGGGCTGATGTGCGCCGGATCTTTGCTGATTGCAGTGGCGCCCGGATATGCGACCATTGGCGTTGCGGCGCCACTGCTTCTCGTGCTGGCCAGAATGCTGCAAGGCCTGTCAGTAGGCGGCGAATATGGTGCGAGCGCAACCTATCTTTCCGAAATGGCGACCCGTTCCGCGCGGGGATTCTGGTCAAGTTTTCAATATGTCACGCTGATCGCCGGGCAATTGGCGGCGCTTGTCACAGTCCTCTTGCTCCAGCTTTTGCTGAGTGATGAAGCACTTGATAGCTGGGGCTGGCGCGTGCCGTTCGTGATTGGCGCCATCTTGGCGCTCGTGGTATATATTCTGCGCAGTCGCCTTGCCGAAACTGAATCCTTCAAGTCGCAACCCCATGATCGTCCCGTTTCCAATGCACGCAATCTTTGGCGCGATCATCCGCGCGAGTTCATCCTGGTGGCGATGATCACGGCCGGTGGAAGCATGAGCTTCTATGCCTACACAACCTACATGCAGAAGTTTCTCGTCAACACGAGCGGCTTCGACAAGCAGACGGCGACAGCGGTGATGACGGCCGCGCTGGTCCTGTTCATGGCGATGCAGCCTTTTTGGGGAATGGCGTCTGACCGGGTGGGTCGCAAGCCGCTGTTGTTGCTTTTCGGTGTTGTTGGAATGGCGGTGACCGTGCCAATTTTTTCAGCTCTGGCGACCGTCACATCACCCGTGCTCGCGCTAATCCTCATCCTGGTTCCGCTGTCATTGCTGGGTGCCTATACCTCGATCAGCGCACTGATAAAGGCAGAGCTGTTTCCGGCGCACATCCGGACTCTTGGCGTCTCGCTCCCTTATGCGATCGGCAACACGTTGTTCGGGGGAACGGCAGAATATGCGGCCTTGTGGTTCAAGCGCATCGGGGCAGAGTCCGGCTTCTACTGGTATCTGACAATCGTCATCGGCGTGGCGCTGGTCGGGTTTATCCTCCTGCCTGATACCAAGCACACAAGCCTGATTGCTGAAGACTGATGCCAAAGGCACGCGCCGATCAGTTGCTTGTTGAACGCGGCTTGGTTGAAAGCCGGGCGCGAGCGCAGGCCTTGATCCTTGCGGGTCATGTCTTTTCGGGCGAGAGCAAGATCGAGAAGGCCGGACAGGCCCTTGATCAGCAAGCGCCACTTGAGGTGCGTGGACGGGACCATCCGTGGGTCTCGCGCGGGGGCATAAAGCTGGCTCACGGCCTCAACCATTTTGGCTGGGATGTGACGGGGGCTGTGGCGATCGACGTGGGAAGCTCGACGGGGGGGTTTACCCATGTTCTACTCGCGAACGGTGGGTCTCGCGTCTACGCGGTTGACAGCGGCACCAACCAGCTGGCCTGGACGTTACGCCAGGATCCGCGTGTCGTTGTGCTTGAGCGGACGAACGCCCGAATTCTGACCGCAGCGCATATTCCGGAACCGGTGGATCTGATTGTCTGCGATGCAAGCTTCATCGGCTTGGCCAAAGTTCTTGAGCGACCGCTGCAGTTCGCAAGGCCCGGCGCGCGGCTGATGGCGTTGATCAAGCCGCAATTCGAGGCAGGGCGCGAAGAGGTTGGCAAGGGCGGGGTCGTTCGAGATCCTGCGATCCACGCGCGTGTTTGCCGCGGCGTCGAGGAGTGGCTGAAGGAAATTGGCTGGACCGTTTTGGGGATTGAGAAAAGCCCGATAACCGGGCCTGAAGGAAATGTCGAGTTCCTGATCGCTGCCCAACGCTCTCCTTGACGCGAACGGAAGGCAATGCCAGTGGCGTCGCGTGTTTTTCCGCCAACTTCCGTTGTTCATTCTGGCCATCGCGTCACCGGCCGTTGCGCAACGCACCACCAGCAATGTCGTAACTGCATCCGATGATGCCTTTGGACGCGCGGTTGGCAATGACAAGATCGGCATCTACTCGATAGAGTCAGTCAGGGGTTTCAATCCAATCGAAGCGGGAAATGTCCGAATTGAAGGTCTTTACTTCGATCAGCAATCCACGCCATCGTCCAGGCTGGTAGACAGTTCGGCAGTTCGGGTCGGTTATGCGGCCAAGGGATACCCATTTCCTGCGCCAACCGGAATTGCGGACCTGCAGATCGAAAAATTTGAGGGCAAGCGCGTCATCAGCCTGGATGT
>JADYXV010000368.1 GCA_020853995.1 Novosphingobium sp. | reverse complement strand
TGAGCAGGGTGAGCACGGTTACCGTCATGCATAAGCCTCAAGCCAGCGGCGCGTTGCATCGGCCACGGCGCGCGCGCGCAGGGCGGGGTGGGGGAAGGCATCGCGCAAGGCCTCTGACCGCAATTCGATGGCCAGCGGGATGTTGGCGGGAAGTGCGTGGTAGAGCGCGGCCAGTGGCAGCGCACCTTCGCCGCATTGTTCGCGCAAGTTGATGGCATCGTGGATCACCGCGTCAAAGTCAGCAGGATCGGGGCGCTGGGCAGGGGCATCGCAGAACTGTGCGTAAGGCAGCAGAGCGGGGTCCACTTTGGCGATTTGCGCCACGGTGGTGCCAGACCGGTCAACATGGATCGGATCGATCAGCAGCGCGCGCAAGGGGTGCGCCACCTGATCGAGGATGGCCATTGCTGTGGCCAGGTCCTTCACCTCGGTAAAGATGCCGAATTCCAGCGCGACGCGCATGCCCGATGCTTCGGCGTGGCGGCACAAGGTTGCCAGATGTGCAGCGGTTCGGGCATGATCGGGATCGGACGATACGCACAGCACATTGGCCGCGCCCAGTTCCGCGCCCACGTCGATGACCTTGCGGTGATCGTCAATTGCGCTGTCGGGCTTGATCCAGACCACTTCGACGTCGAGCAGCGGCAGGCCGGTTCCGGCCAGCGCGGCGCGGGCATCGCGGGTGTGGGCGGGGGTCCATTCCAGCGGATCGACCCACAGCCCGACCATATCGAAGCCGCCCGCGCGGGCAGCTTCGATGGTATCAACCGGGCCAAATTCGGGCACGACGCCCGATGCAAGCGAGATCGGGTTCATCGCCCTGATCACATCACAGGTTCGGGCAAGTCCTTGTCATCCTGCAAATACCAGTCCAGCCATTCGTGGAAGAACTGGTTGCCGCGTTCGTTACGGCCAAACATCAGTTCATCATGCGCGCCTGATTCCAGACCCTTCTGGATTTCAAGGCCGATCACGTAATCTTCGGTATAAGTCACATCGCGGAAAAAGTTCATCGCCGCTTCGACATTGGCGCGGTCTTCCTCGTCGCGGATCGGTTCGCGGCGCAGGTAATTGAGGACGGTGCGGTTTTCGCCCGGCGTGGGTCCAGGGAACAGCTGCGCCACTTGCGTGATTTCGGGCGCGATGAAGGCCGATACGTTGGGGAACATGATCCGCACGAAATCAAAGCCGTTGTTTTCCTGTGTGCCCCAATCATCGCGCGGCACGTCTTTCAACGCTTCGGCAATGCGGTGGTGCGGAAAGCCGATGCGCTGGTGCGGGCCGAAACCTTCGTAGTGCATGCAATTGGATGGCGTGCGCGGGAAGATGGTTTCGGGGTGCAGCGATGCGAAGTGATAGCCTTCAAGGTAGCCGTCATAGGCCACTTTCCAGTTTGCACCGTGAATCGTGCGGCTGCCCATATAGGTCCAGTTGCCGAAATCGAGCGCCTGAAAATCTTCAAGGAAGCCGCGGAAATAGGCATCGACATCAATCGGGGCATTGGGCGTGAGCACCACGAAGATCATGCCTGCACGCTCTTCACACGGCAACTCGCGCAGGCCCAATTCCGACTTCTGCACTTCGCCGAACTTGCTGGCTTCGGACACGCCGATCAGCTTGCCATCTGCGCCATATGTCCAGCCGTGGTATTTGCAGGTGAAGCGCGGGCAATTGCCGTGGCCTTCGGAGGCAACCGGCGCAGCGCGGTGAGAACACACGTTCAGGAACGCGCGGACTTTGCCTTCTTTGTCGCGGTTGATCAGCACCGGCATGCCAACCGCGTCCATCGCCTTGTAATCACCCGCATTGGGCAATTCGGCAGTGAAGGCGAGCATCAGCGGCACGCGCTTGAAAATCAGCTCCATTTCAGCCTTCCACTGATCGGGATCAGTATAGCTTCTGGCTGGTACGCGCATGGTAGTATCGGTGAGGAAGGTCTGCTTGTTTTCGACATAGTCGCGCATGATGGCGGCGACATTCCCGATACGCTCAATTCTGTTCATCTGGTATGGCCTCTCCGTGCCCGCTTGGCGGGTTCAGTTGCCAACCATGCCTTGCGCAAGGGCGCGGGGGAAGCTGTGACAGGGGTTAGGTTTTGCGTTTGGACGGCGTTGATGGGGTGATGGAAATCAGCCCAGGATGCCGGGTGAAAGCAAGAGCAGCATGCGTGTGTCGATGGCATACCCCTCGGCGCGTTTGGTCGCGATGAAGGTATCGATCCTGGCCAAATCGACGCGGTGGACGGTGATGCCTTCGCCTTCAAGACCCCCGCCTTCGGATACCTTTTCCAGATCCAGTGCGCGGAACAGGGTGAATGCTTCGGTCACCATGCCGGGCGAGGAGTAAAATTCGCCAAGGGATTCCACCCGGCCCGGACGGTAGCCTGTTTCCTCTTCGAGTTCGCGTGCGGCGGCGATTGCGGCATCTTCGTTTTCCGAACCGGCCTCGTCCCCGATAAGCCCTGCTGGCAGTTCGATGCAGGGGCGGCCCAGCGGCACGCGGAATTGTTCCACCAGCAACACATGGCCTTCATCGATGGCAAGGATCACGGCCGCGCGGATATTGCGGCTGCGCCCGACATATTCCCACCGGCCCCGCGTTTTCGCAACGATGTAGCGGCCTTCCCAGCGCACTTCTTCGCTGTGGTCGCGGTATTCTTCTTCCAGACTCATACTTCGATCAACCTGTCAGGCAATTCGTTGGTGTCATCATCACTGCGCGGGAAATGCTGGCCGAGGACCTTGCCGACTTCGGCGACGGCTGCGGCCATGCCCTGCGCCATCCGGCCCTGCCGCAACGGATCGAGCATGGCCTTCATGGCATAGCCCCAGGTTTCCGGCGCAACCTTGGATGCAATGGCAGCATCAGCGATGATTTCGGCGCGGTGTTCGGCAAGGCTCAAGTAAATCAGCACGCCGGTGTGGCCCGACGTGCGGCTTTCTGCGCCAACGCGAAAACACGTCAATGCGCGGGTCCGCACGCGGGCGTTGCGCACCCGGCGAGGGGTGAGCCACAGGCCGAGCGGCGTAAACCGAAGCATGAGATAGACGGTCAGGAATTTGAGCGTGGCGACGATCAGCGCAAGACCAAGGACTGCTCGCGCTGTCCATTCAAACGCCCACAGACCGAGCAGATTCTCGATCAGCGGCAGGATTGCGTTTGCGCCGATTTCCAGCGTGCACAACGCCGCAAAGGCGGCCAGTGCAGCCCATACCAGCGCGACATCGCGATAGGCGTCGGATCGCGGCGTCACGATGGTGACGATCTCGCCCGCGCTGTGTGCCTCGGCTGCTGCAACCGCATCGGACACGAGCTTGTGATCGGCGGCTGTCATTGTTGGTTGTGCCATCACTTGTCCCGCCTACCAATCACCAGAGGCGCCGCCGCCACCGGAATCGCCGCCGCCAAAGCCGCCAAAGCCGCCGCCGCCGCCCCAATCGGAACCACCACCGCCCCAACCGGAGCCGCGATTGCTATCCGATGCCGCGCGCGCGATTTCGCTGATGCCCCACAATACGATGCCGGGATCAATGCCGCTGCGGCGCTGGCCTTGCCTGCGGCCTCCCCGCCCGAAGATCGAGATGGCGACAATAATCAGGACGATCCAGAAGATGGCGCTGGCAATTGTGCCGCCGGGGCTTTCAGCGCTGTCCCGCTGTGCCGCCGCCGCCGCTTCTGCCACGGCTTTGGCGTCTGCGGGGGTGCGGCTTAACTGCGTAAGGATCTGGTCAACCCCGGCACTGATGCCGCCGGGATAATCGCCCGCCTTGAAGCGCGGGGTCACGGCCGAGGCGATGATCCGTCCGGCCAGAACATCGGGCATGAATTCTTCCAGCCCGTAGCCGACCTCGATCCGCACGCGGCGATCATTGGGGGCAATCAGGAATAGCAGGCCCTGATCCGTGCTCTGCCCGCCAATGCCCCATGTGCGAAACAAGGTGTTGGCATAATTGGCGATATCGTCGCCATCAAGCGAGGCAATGGTGGCCACCACGATCGCCCGCCCGGATTGCGCATTGTACGCCGACAGCCGCTGCACAAGCGCAGCTTCCTGATCGTCGGGAATAATGTTCGCCTGATCCAGCACGGGGCCGGCAGGCTTGGGCGGCATCACGGCGTGTGCTGTTCCTGCAAGGACCAGCAACAACACCGCGCATGCCCGAACGAAGGCCCGCAGACATGCCCTCGGGGGGGCGGTCATATCAATTGCCCGATGCTGCCGGAGCCGGAGCCGGTGCGGCTGGTGCATTCATGTCAAAATTCACCGTCGGGGCCACTTCCGAACCCGCGGCGGCCTTGAACGGAACCATCGGCTTTGCACCGTGAATCAGCTTGGCACCGATGGCATCGGGGAAAGTGCGGATCGTGGTGTTATAGGCCTGAACCGCTTCGTTATAGCGCGTGCGCGAAACGTTGATGCGGTTTTCGGTGCCTTCCAACTGGACCATCAGATCGGCAAAGCGCGCCTGGCTTTGCAGTTGCGGATAGTTTTCCACGACGGTGCGAAGCTGACCCAGCGCCTGCGTCAACTGGTTCTGCGCGTTCTGGAATTTTTCAAATTCAGCAGGATTGGAAAGATCATCCGTGGTGATGTTGATCGATGTCGCCGCGGCGCGCGCGTTGGTCACATTGGTCAGGATCGTGGTTTCAGACGCGGCGGCGCCTTTGGCAGTTGAGACCAGATTGGGGATCAGATCGGCGCGGCGCTGGTACGAACTTTCGACATCGGCCCAGCGCGCCTTGGCTTCTTCCTCGGCCGTGGGAACAGAATTGATGCCGCAGCCCGCAAGGCTGGCAGCGGCAACAGTTGCAAACGCGATTGTGCTGAAGCGAATGGCGGCCATCGGCATCGTACCCCTTTGATGGACCGCACACGCGATCCGGTATGGCGCATGAGATAGCGTAAGCGGGCCGCACTTCAAGGGTCTGTGGCATTGTGCAACCGATTGAGGCTTGTGACGTTGGCAATGAAGTGGCAATTGAAAGGCGGATTAATGGTTAACGATGTTAAGGGGGAAGTTGTGAGCGTTCTGGGCGAATTCAAGACATTTATCGCGCGTGGAAATGTGCTCGACTTGGCGGTTGGCGTGATCATTGGCGGCGCTTTTGGCAAGATTGTTACTTCGCTTACGGAAAGCGTAATTATGCCGATCGTCGGCTGGATCACTGGCGGTGTTGATTTTACGCGCTATTTCGTAAAGTTGGGCGATGTTCCAGCAGATTTTAAGGGCGATGCTTCAGCCTATGCCGATCTCAAGGCGGCGGGCGTGCCCATGATCGGCTATGGCGATTTCATCACGCAGGCCGTGAATTTCGTGATCGTCGCCTTCATCATTTTCATGATCGTCAAAGCGGTCAACAAGATGAGCGAAAAGCCGGCCGAGGAAGCACCTGCGGCACCGGCAGGGCCAACCGAGGTCGAATTGCTGGCGGAAATCCGCGATGCGCTGAAGGCCAAGGGCTGAGGTTTGGCGGAATAGCAGTTGCAAAAGGGGCGGGAGAAATCCTGCCCCTTTTCATTTGGCGAAAGCGCCCTATATGGGTCGTTGCCGGTTCAGGCCGGCTATGGTGATAAACTGCGGCGTGCAATAGGCACAGCGGACCCGGGGGCGGTACCCGGCGGCTCCACCATCACTACAGGTTTCGTCCGGGCAACCGGGCAGAATCTGGCCTTGTTGTCGCAAGGGTGTTGATGGGGCCGAACTAGGATCGACGTGTGTTGAAAAGCGCTGTTTTTGCCCAGGCTGAGTAACCTGTTATAGGCTCACAACTCACAAGTGCCAACGACAACGAAGCACTTGCTCTCGCAGCATAATTCTAGGGGCTAACGCCCTGAAGTTATAAAGCGTGAGCACGTTTCGGACCGAAC
>JADYXV010000367.1 GCA_020853995.1 Novosphingobium sp. | reverse complement strand
GATTGGCTTCGATTAATGCGAGCATGGCAAACCCCTGATGCGTATTACACAGCCTGCTGTTTACGGAACAGCACGCGGTCTTCCGGCCCGAATGATCGGACCCACAACATATAGCAATAAATTCCGAGGATGGCAGGGATGCCCAGCGCCATCTCGGCCCATTCCGGCAGCCATGTGACGCCAACGCCCAGCACGGCTGCGGGTATCCCGGCCCATGCCAGGCCCCAGCGCCAGTTGCTGATGCTCTGCCCCAGAATGCGCGCCAGCATGCGTGATTTCACCATCGAGGCCAGCCCCAATGACAGCGCCAGCGCCAAAGCCGCCGCCGCCGCCACATACATCGGCCCAAGCCCTGCATTGCGCGCAAGAATGATCAAACCAATCGTCAGCACGGCCTGAAAAGCAATCGTTGCAAGGCTGACCCACAAGTTGCGGATCCGCGCGAGGTAGACCAGCGCCGCCTCGCTGACGACCGCCTTTGAAGCCACCACTTCGGCCACCAGCAGGAACACCAGCGCCGCTGTGCCCGCCACAAACTCCGGCCCGCCAAGGCCCATCAATCCCTCGCCCGGAATGCCCAGCGCCATCGCGATGCCCACTTGCGCAGCGGTAATCCAGAAGCCCACCTGGCACACCTGCTTGGCAATCGCGGCGTAATCCTTGTCCTTCACACTGCGCGTGATCACCGGCCCCAGCACCGGCTCGAAACTGGTTTTCAGCTTCTGAGGCAGTGACGCAAACTGTTGTGCGAAATAGTAAATCCCCAGCGGAGCTTCACCCACAAAGAAGCGCAGGATGAACACGTCGAGCTTGCGTGTGCCCCACTCCACAGCATCGGCCCCTGCCAGCGGAATGTTGCGTTTGGCAATCTGCCACAGCAATCCCGGGCGCGGCTGCCACGCCTTGGGCAAACCATAGGACCGCACCAGCGCAAACAGCGCTACGCCCGTCGCCGCCCATACCGAAAGCAGATAGGCAAGGCTTAAGCCCGATGCCGGCCACACCAGAAAGAACACGCCCGCCGCGATGGAAATTGTCCACGGCTCCACCACCGAACGCGCGCGCACCGTCGTTGCCACATCAAAGCGATAGGCCAGCGCCGCCAACGCCAGATCGCCCAACGCAAGGCCGGGAATCGAAAGCACCAGCAACCGGTCTGCCATCGTGAAGTTGCCGCTGGGGTACATCGATTCTGGCACGGCATAAATCACCGCGCCCATGCCCAGCGACAAACCCGTCGCCAGCAAAAGCGCGTCCCAAACCGTATTGGCCGGAAGCTGGTCGCTTTCGGCCAGACGCTGCGCCAACCCTCGCTTCTGCCCCAGCGTTGCCAACATTCCGGCAAATTCCACCATCACCAGCGCCGATGCAAAGCGCCCCATCGCGGGCGCACCATAGAGGCGGCTGGCAATGATCAGAAACGGAATGCGCGCCAGCAAGCGGAGCAAAAAGCCCAGAAAATTCGTCCGCCCGCCCTTGGCAAGCGCGGCGATATCCTGCTGACCGGAAGGAGGCGCAGTATCAGACAAGCGGATTTTCCGCCTTCAACGGGCGTGACAGCAGCCCCGCCACCACATCGCGCGCAGGCGCAGTCCCTTTCAGCAGGCTAACCACCGCATCCACAATCGGCATCGAAATCCCGCGCTCATTGGCAAGTTCAGCCAGGACTGGCGCGGTAAAAGCGCCTTCGGCCACCGTGGTCTGCCCGGCCAGCAATTCTGCCGCATTTGCCCCTTCGCCCAGCGCTTTGCCCAGCGAGAAATTGCGGCTCGATGTGGAAGAGCATGTCAGCACAAGATCACCCAACCCCGAAAGCCCCGAAAGCGTTTCCTGCCGCGCCCCCAAAGCAAAGCCGAACCGCTGCATTTCAGCAAAGCCACGGCTGATCAGCGCCGCGCGCGCATTCTGGCCAAGTTGCAGCCCGTCAACAACGCCGCAGGCAATCGCCAGCACGTTTTTCACCGCGCCGCCAATTTCCGCACCCGTCACGTCATCGGAATAATAGGGCCGGAATGCTGGCCGTGCGATGGCGGGTGACAATCGCTGCCACTGCGCTTCCCCGCCCGCACAGGCCAGCGTCACTGCCGTCGGCAATCCCGCAGCCACTTCATGCGCAAATGTCGGGCCGGATAGCACCGCAAGGCTGGCACCGGGCGCAGCATCACGCGCCACTTCGGCCATCAACCGCCCAGTACCTGCCTCAATCCCCTTGGAACACAGCACCACGTCACCGCCGCGATGGCCGATCCCGCCCAGCACACGCGCCAGATGTTGCGCAGGCGTCACCAGCAACAGCACCGGCACATAGGCCATTTCGGCCAGATCGCCCGTGGCCCGGATCGAAGCATGCAGCGTGGCCGATGGCAGGAACAAGCTGTTGCGCTTGTTAGCATTGATCTCGCTCACCAGCTCCAGCTCGCGCGCCCACAACAGCACCTCGCGCCCATCGCTCGCCAGCATTTGCGCCAGCGCCGTGCCCCAGGCTCCCGCACCGACCACACCCACTTCCACGCTCATGCCTTCACCCCTGCCCCGCGCACCGGCGCGGCGTTGTCATCCAGCGGCCAGCGCGGACGCGCCGCCACGTCCAGTGCATCGACATATCCCAAGGCAAACCGCTCTGCACCAGCCCAGCCAATCATCGCAGCATTGTCTGTGCACAGCTTCGGCGGCGGCGCAACCAGCGCCAGCCCGTGTGCGCCTGCCAAAGCCTCAAGGCTCCCGCGCAGCGCCGCATTGGCCGCCACGCCGCCTGCCACCACCAACGCGGTCATCCCCGCAGAAGCCGCCCCCAGCGCGATTCGCGTGCGATCGATCACGCAAT
Organism: Novosphingobium sp.; assembly: GCA_020853995.1. Taxonomy (GTDB): domain Bacteria; phylum Pseudomonadota; class Alphaproteobacteria; order Sphingomonadales; family Sphingomonadaceae; genus Novosphingobium. The sequence continues at coordinate 34 of JADYXV010000367.1, read as the reverse complement.
CAATCGCCGCCTGCTGGAATGATGCGGCAATATC
>JADYXV010000366.1 GCA_020853995.1 Novosphingobium sp. | reverse complement strand
CCGACGACAATCTGCGCCGCGCAGAGATCATTGCATGGATCGAAGCGTGCGTTCTGTAGCGCGCCTGGAAGCACCTAACTGCACATAACCGCCACAACAGCGCCGCCAAGGGGGCACAAACGCCCCCTTGGCTTGCGTCAGTTCCACCCTTGCGCAGGCTTGTCGAACCACACGTGGACCTGGCTGGTGCCCGTGGCATTTTCGTAATCCGAAAACTGCCGACCCTTCGCTTTCCAGTCGCGCCCGCCGCACGCGGCCGCCATCATCAGGTAATGCCCGAACCGCGCTTCGGGCGCGTGGCGCAAGTATTCGGGCATCGAATCGATCACCGCTGCATGGTTGCCTTCGGCAAACCAGCGCAGCCGCTCAAGATCGGCCTCGCGCGCTTCGGGGCTGGAAATGTGAATGGGATCAGAGGATTCGTGCAGCGGGATCTGCTTGAACGGCCAGAACCGGTGGCTCATCGATCCGCTGGCAATGATCACCACGCGCTTGTCGGATTCACGGATCGCGCGGCCAATGCCTTCGCCCACCGTCAGGAAATCATCGGGCTCGCCCGAATAGGCGTGACTGACGGACAGCCATTCCTCTTCGCCTTGCAAGAATGTGGTAAGGTTTACAGTAGGATAGTGGATCGGCAGCCAAGGGTCGTCGATGGCCGTGGTGCGCACGCCGGCTTCGGTTGCGCGTTCGGCAATGGCGTGGGCCAATGCGGGCGAACCTTTGATATCATAAGGAATCTGCTTCATCCCGCGCGGCAGTTCATCCGACGTGAACAGCCCTGCCCGCCGGCTGTGCGCGGTCACGCAAAATTCGACGATGGTGAACCAATGCGTGTCCAGCAGCACGATGGTATCGGGCTTCAGCACATCGAGCACCTCGCGTTTCAGCCGGTGGAGGCCCGGCACAAGGCTGATTTCCTTGCCTTCATTCAGTTCGTAGCGATCTTCCTTCGACATCATGATCGTTGGCGCGTGTGCGACGATGCCGGCTGCGATGATCTCGCCCATCTGGGGCTCCTTATGATGTGATTACAGCCCGACAGTTAGGCGCAGATCGGGCCAACCTGAATAGCCCTGCGCAAGTCTGTCCGCTTAAGCCAAGTCCCCCACGCCCCGGCAGGACTAGCACCACTGCAAGACCGGAGGACACGATGCAGTTTCCCTTTTCGCGCTCAACCGACACGCACATCGATCTGTCATCGCAAGATGCGTTCAACGAAGGCGCGCCTTTTGCCACGTTTGACCGGATGCGGCGCGAAGATCCGATGGCTTGGTCTGAAATGCTCAATGGTGACAAGGGGTTCTGGTCGGTCACCCGCCATGCCGATCTGCTGGAGCTGAACCGGCAGGCTGATCTGCTGTCCTCGGCCAAGGGCATCCGCATGGAGGACCAGTCCGAGGAAGAATACGAGGCGCGCAAGACCTTTCAGGAAACCGACGCCCCGCACCATCGCGGCTTTCGCGCGCTGGTGTCCAAGGCTTTTTCCAAAAGCACCGTGGCAGGGTTCGAAGAGCAAATCCGCACCATCGTGACCGACCTGCTCGACGTCGCGCTGGATGAGGGCGAATTTGACGCGGTGGACCGGATCGCACGGCGTCTGCCGATGCAGATGCTGGCGCAGATCATGGGTGTGCCGCAGGAAGACGGGCCGTGGCTGGTGGAAAAGGGCGATGCGCTGATTTCCAATTCGGACCCCGACTATACCGATTTCGTGGTCGATCAGGTCGACACCGAAGCCTACCGGATGCTGCCTTTCCGGTCTCCGGCGGCGGTCGAACTGTTCGATTATGCCAATGGCCTGCTCGACCGGATGGACGCGGGTGAGCAGATCGGCGTGCTCAATCTGGTGCGGCAAACCACCAGCACCGGCGTGCAGATGAGCCGCGATGAATTCCGAAACTTCTTCTGCCTGCTTGTGGCCGCCGGAAACGACACCACGCGCTATTCGATCTCGGCCACGATCCATGCCATCGCAAACAATCCGCACCTGCTTCAGGCACTTAAGAGCGGCGATTTCCTGAGTTGGGAAGCTGCTGCGGACGAGATGGTCCGCTATGCCTCGCCCACCACGCATTTCCGCCGCACCGCCACGCGCGCCTTTGAATTTCATGGCAAGCAAGTGCAGGCAGGCGACAAGGTGCTGCTGTGGTTCCTTTCAGGCAACCGCGATGAAACCGCGATAGCCGATCCCTACACCATCGACCTGCACCGTGAGCGCAACCCGTTCCTGTCATTCGGGCAAGGCGGTCCGCACATTTGCCTGGGCATGTGGCTGGCCAAGCTGGAAGTGGCCATCGTGATGCAGGAACTGGCCAAGCGTATCTCATCGATCGAGCAGGTGGCCGATCACAGTTATCTGCGATCCAACTTCATTCACGGCATCAAGCATCTGCCGGTACGCATCGCAGCCTGCTGAAATCGTGGCCCGCCAAAGGCAACAAAGAACAAACGGGGCAACCTGGGGAAACAGATGACCACCATGCCAAAAACCGACGCGCCGCGTGTGAAAGCTCCCGTGCAGGACCGCTGCCGGGTGCTATTTGCCGACCAGCTGAACCTTGCCCGTGGAAAATATGTGCCGATGTCGGACGCGGCGCGGGGGCATACACGGATGTGTGTGGGCACCTTCGCCGTGACCTATGACAAGACGCTGGTGGCAGCGCCCGGCGGCGGGATGCTGGATGGACTGCCCGACATGGAGGTCAGCTTCGATCCGCAGGCAATGCGTCCTTCGTGGGATGCAGGCACGCAGATTGCGCTGGGCGCCTTGCGGTTCAAAGGCGAACCTTTCGTGCTGTGCGGACGCAGCGCGCTGCAACGGGCGATCAATGGCTGGCGCGCGCGCGGGCTGGAGCCGATGGTGGGCATCGAGATGGAAGCCTATATCTTCCAGCGCGATGCAGATGGCCAATGGGTGCCTTACGATACACCGGGCGCTTTCGTTTATGGCACCGGGCCGTTCTCCGATCCGGCCGGACTGATTGACGAGATCTGGGCCACGGCGCAGGCTTGCAACATTCCGGTGGAATCGATGAATGCCGAATTCGATGCACCACAGTTTGAACTGACGCTGCGCTATGCCGATGCGATGAAGGCGGCAGACGATGCCTTCCTGTTCCGCCAGATGGCGCGCGAAGTGCTGTATAAACGCGGCTATCTGCTGTCGTTTCTGCCCAAACCCTTTGCCGAAAAGAGCGGCAGCGGTCTGCATTTCAACCTGAGCTTTACCCGCGACGATGGCAGCAATGTGTTTGCCAACGACGTTTCCAGCGGCACGCTCTCGCCTGAAATGTCTGGCTGCATCGCCGGGCTGATCCGCCATCACGAAGCCCTGTCTGCGATCATGGCACCCACTATCAACAGCTATGCCCGGCTGCAGCCTGCCAGCCTTTCGGGATATTGGGCGAACTGGGGGATCGATCACCGGTCGGTCACCGTGCGCGTTTCGGCAGAAACCGGACCGGCAGCGCGAATCGAGCACCGCATGGCTGATTGTGCGGCAAGCCCCTATTTTGCGATGGCGGCGATGCTGCAAGCAGCATTGCTAGGCCTTGAGCAGGGCTACGATCTGCCTCAGCCCGAACTGAACGACGGGCTGGAGACGATCAACACCGATCGCCACACCCCGCACAGCCTTTCAGACGCGCTGGATGCGCTGGAGGCCGATACCGTGCTGACGCAAGCTGTAGGCGCGGACATGATTGCCAATTTCATCGCAATCAAGCGCGAGGAAGTGCGCATCGTTGGCGAAATGAGCGAGGCGGAAAGCCTTGCCTATTACCTCCCCTATATCTGAGGCTACCATGCGCGACCGCATTGATATTTCAGGAATTTCCATCTCACCCGATCACTTCATCGGCGGCAGACGGGTGCCATCACCCTATACTTTCGAAACGCGCTGCCCGTTCGACTGGTCATGGAAACTGGCCGACATTTCGCGCGGGACCGTGACGACAGCGGCACAGGCAGCGCAAGCGGCAACCGATGCCTTTCCCGCATGGGCCGCGCTGAGCGCTGCGGAACGCGGGGCCTATCTGCACCGGCTGGCCGATCTGATCGAAGCCAATGTCGAAAAGCTGGCGATGATCGAATGCCTGGACATGGGCATGTTGCTGGAAAGCTTGCGCTTGCGCGTGATTTTGCGCGGGGCGGCCAATTTCCGCAACTATGCCGATCTTGCCAGTGAGCATCAGGAGCGCGTGTGGTCATCGCGTGGCACGGCCAACCGGGTGATCCGCATGCCCGCAGGCCCGGCGCTGATCATCACGCCGTGGAATGCGCCGTTCATGCTTTCCACCTGGAAGTGCGCGCCTGCACTGGCAGCGGGCAATACGGTGATCCTGAAGCCGGCTGACTGGTCGCCTCTGTCTGCCTCTTTGCTGGGCGATCTGATCGAGGAAGCGGGATTTCCGGCAGGCGTCTTCAACATCGTGCAGGGTCTGGGCGCAGAGCTGGGCAATGCGCTGACATCCGACCCGCGCATCAAGCGGATCAGCTTTACCGGCAGCGTCCCAACTGCGCGCGTAATCGGCAAGGCAGCGGCGGAAAACATTGTGCCTTTCACCGCCGAACTGGGCGGAAAATCGCCGCTGCTGGTCTTTGCCGATGCCGATATCGATGCTGCGGCCAAGAAGGCGGCAGGGCAATATGATGATAGCGGTCAAGTGTGCATGGCCGGCACCCGCATCATCGTGGAAGAGAGCGTGCGCGAGGAGTTCCTTGCGAAGTTCCATGCCTATACCGATGCACACGTAATGGGCGATAGCCGCGATGGTGCCACTACGATGTCGGCGCTGATCCATCCGGTCCACGTCGAACGCGTGCTGGGCTTCATCGACCGCGCACGCGCGGCAGGCGATACCATCGTACGCGGCGGCAAGCGCTGGAAGGACGGCGCGAACTGGATCGAGCCGACGCTGATCCTGCCGAAAAGCAACGACAGCGAAGTGGTGCAGAACGAAGTGTTCGGCCCGGTGCTGACCTTCCAGACCTTCCGCGATGAAGCGCAAGGCGTGGCGCTGGCCAATTCCACCGCCTTCGGCCTTTCTGGCATGGTCTATACCGGCAGTGCCGAACGGGCCGAGCGCGTGGGCCGGGCGGTGCGTGGCGGAACGGTGTGGGTCAACACGTTCCTGGTGCGCGATCTGACCGCGCCGTTTGGCGGCATCGGCATATCGGGCATTGGCCGCGAGGGCGGCGATTATGCGCTGGATTTCCATTCCGATCTGAAGACGCTGCAAATTCTGGAGGGCAGCGTCAGCTGACGCGCCACCTACGCTTCCAAAGCTCCCTGCCTCTCCTTTGCACGCCGTGGTGAAGGAGGGGTTTTTGCGTGACTGCCGCTTGTAGATTGTCAGCAATCGCGAGCGTTCTTGGCAAATCTGGCCAAGATTGCGGGATCGGCGTGATTATGTGCCTGAAGTGTCAATCAAGGCGGCATTTGCCACATAGGATCAATTAAAAAACACCTGTCCGTTATAGCCTTGGTATTCCGGTTTGCAGCTTTGGAAGGGCGAAGCTGCAACTGTTGGGGAGATAAAATATGAGCAAGCGCAAACTATTTTCCATCGGTGGCATTTCCATGGCGAGTGGGGCCGCGCTGATCGCCGCGATGCCCGCCTATGCGCAGGAAACCGCAGCGCCGCAGTCCGCCGAGGAAACCGACCAGAGCGGCGAGATCGTGGTGACGGCCACCCGCAAGAACGAAGTATTGAGCAAGGTGCCGATCAGCGTGAGCGCTTTCAGCACCGAAACGCTCGACAAGCGGGGCGTGCGTGATTTCGCCGACGTGATCCGCCAGACGCCGGGCATCGTGTTTGAACAGACCAACACGACCACCAACATCGCCATCCGCGGCATCAATTCCTCGGTCGGGGCATCGACCACCGGCATCTATATCTACGATACGCCGATCCAGGTGCGCGCGCTGGGCTATTCGGGCGGCAACGTCTATCCGGTCATCTTCGATCTGGAGCGCATCGAAGTGCTGCGCGGGCCGCAGGGCACGCTGTTTGGCGCAGGATCGCAGGGCGGCACGATCCGCTTCCTGACGCCGCAGCCTGATGCAACCAAGACATCGGGCCGCTTCCGTTCGGAAGTGGCGACGACCGAAGGTGGCGGCATGAGCTATGAAATGGGTGGTGCGATCGGCTTACCACTCGTGGCCGATACGCTGGCGGTGCGGGCCAGCGCCTATTACCGGCGCGATGGCGGCTGGATTGACCGGGTCCGGTTCGAAGACAAGCAGGTGATCGACAAGAACGCCAACCGCGTCGATTCGTTCGTGGGCCGCGTGGCCGTGGCGTGGACGCCGACGCCGGAACTGACGATCACGCCATCGGTCGTCTATCAGCGCATCAAGAACAACGACAGCCCGGAAAGCTGGGACAATATCCAGCGTGACCCGGCATCGCCCAATGCGATGTTTTCGGACTATGACAACGGCGTGTTCCTCAACGGAAACCGCGTGCGCGAAAACGGCAATGACCGGTTTGTCCTCCCATCGCTGAACATCAAATATGCGCTGGGCGGGGCCGATCTGATTGCCATCGGATCGTATTTTGACCGGCGGCAGACGTTCCGGTCAGACTACACGAGTTTCAACCAGAGCCTGTTTACCGGCATCACCCTGCCACTTTTCCCCGATCAGGCCTCGTTCTCAGACTTTGTGAACACGCAGAAGAACTGGACCGGCGAATTGCGTCTGCAATCGAACGCGACAGACAGCCCGTTCACGTGGGTAGTCGGCGGCTTCTACCAGGATGCAGAACAGGTTTCGCTTCAGGAAGTGGATGACCGCTCCTTCTATCGGTATGCGCCGTTCCTTGCGGGCATTTTGCCGCCGCTG
>JADYXV010000365.1 GCA_020853995.1 Novosphingobium sp. | reverse complement strand
GAATAAAGCTTTCCCAGCCCACCCCGATTTCGCTGACACCGTGATAAAGGCCAAAATCGCCCAGCGGATTGTCAGATCGTATGATCGCCAAAATCGCAGCAGCGGTCTGGTCGCGCTCAATTGCCGTCGCATCGCCAGCCAGCATCGCTTCCAGCGTTTGTGCGGACACCGGGCAATGGATCTTGACCGCCGTTACGCTGCGGCGCGTCGTCACAACCCGGCTTTCAGCATCCAGTCGTGGAAAAGGCGCACCGGGCGCGATTGCAACGCGCGAGGTCGGCACACGAACCAGTAGGAATAGGGGCTGTCGACATCAATGTCATAAAGCCGCGCAAGGCGTGAATCATGGCTGCGGTGATAGTGGTCATCGTGCATGATCGCGATGCCAAGCCCTTGGGCTGCGGCTTCAAGGATCAACTGGCCTGAATCGAAATGGTCAATGGCCGCAGGTTCAAGCTTTTCAAAATGCAGCGCTTTTTTCCACGCTTCAAAGCTCATTGGTAAATCGTTGTGAACCAGAAACGTCTGCTTGGAAAGCTTGGCTACATCCGGTCTCGGCCCAAGCTCCTCGGCCAGCGCCACCGACGTAATCGCATGAACCCGGTTGTGATCCAGCCGCACCGAATGCAGCGCCGCGTCCGGCCCTTCGGACAGGACAATCGCAGCGTCGATCGTATCGCCCAGCTTGGTTTCCGCCGCGTGGCCTGAATCGATGTCGATGTGCAATTGCGGGTGCAATTTGCGCAGTTCGCCAAGGCGCGGGAACAGGCGCTGGCTGCCAAACAGCGGCAGCACCCCCAGGCGCAGCCGCATGGTTTTGCCCGTGTCGATCAACCGGTCCACGCGATCGGCCATCTCATCGATCAGCGGGGCCACTGCATCATACAATTGCTGGCCTTCTTCGGTCAGCTTCAAGGCCTGATGCTTGCGTTCAAACAGCGGTTTGCTGACAAACTCCTCCAGCGCAGCCAGTCGCCGCGAAAGCGCCGACGGGCTGAGCGCCAGTTCCGCAGCGGCCGTTTTGGCCGAGCCTGCCCGCACGACGCGAATAAACGCCTCAAGCGAACGCAGCGGGGGCAGGCGGCGGATCATCGTTTCGTCCTATTCGTCATCAACAGTCTCAGCCTGCGGAGCGTGCAACCGGAGACGGGTCAGGCGGCGCTCGTCGCCACCTGTCACTTCCAGTCGCCAGCCGCTGGCATGTTCAAGCACGCGCCCCACAGGCGGCACTTCCCCGGCCAGTACCACCGCCAGACCGCCCAGCGTATCGACGTCTTCCTCAACTTCCGCAAGCCTCGGGTCGATCATTTCCCCTACGTCATCCAGTTCGACGCGGGCATCGGCATCCCATGTGTCCGGATCGATCCGACGGATCAGTTCCTGCGGCGCATCGTCATGCTCGTCTTCGATTTCCCCGATGATTTCCTCGACCAGATCTTCGATGGTGATGATCCCGTCGGTTCCTGAATATTCGTCAATTACCACGGCCAGATGCGTACGGCGGCTGCGCATGTCTGCCAATACGTCAAGTGCGCCGCGTGCTTGCGGCACAAACAACGGTTGGCGCATCAGGCTGGTCCAGTCCTTGGGTGGCGCTTTTCCCGATAACAACATGCCCGCTACTATGACAAACACGTCCTTTACGTGGATCATGCCGATGATTTCATCGAGCGATTCGCCAAAAACCGGCATCCGGCTGTGGCCATGCTCGGCAAAAGCGGCGACGATTTCCTCGAATGTGGCCGATGCAGGCACGGCAACAATCTCGCCGCGCGGAATCGCTACGTCGTCGGCGTCATGCTCGCTGAAATGCAGGAGATTGCGCAACATCTGGCGTTCAAGCGGAACAAGATCGCCCTTTCCGGCGTTCGCGGAACGCGGCTCGCCTTCATGTTCGTCAATCGCCTCTTCAATCTGGGCACGGAGCGACTGGTCGGCGTCCGGTCCGCGAAAGAAGACCTTGATGGCACGCCATAACGGGCGGCTGCTACTGTCTGCGTCTCCGGATCGGTCTTCACCGTCAGAGTCATTGCCCTCGGGCACTAGCTGGAACTCCTTGCTGTCAATCTTCGACCGCATATGGGTCGGCGATGCCCATCAGCGCAAGTGACTTCCGCTCCAGATTCTCCATTTCTTCGGCCTCGGCATCGCCAAGCTCGTGATCGTAACCTGCCAGATGCAGCAATCCGTGGACTACAAGGTGGGTTGCGTGAGTCTCGACCGACACGCCCTTTTCTGCAGCCTCTCGCACGCAAACGCCATGCGCAAGGATCATGTCCCCCAGCATTCCGGGCGCATTCTGATTGGCTGCGGCCACCAGAACTTCTTCGCGCGACAGCATCGGAAAGGACAGGACATTCGTCGGCTTGTCCTTTGCCCGCCATTGCTTGTTCAGCGCATGGACTTCCTCATCATCAGCCATGACCAGACTGACAAGCAGGTTTTCATGGGCAATCTCCGGCGCAATCAGCGCAGTAGCCTCAGCCGCCCGGTTGGCCAGCGCTTCCCAATCAACATCATCCCCCCAGACAGGGTCGATATCGATTTCCAGTGTAGGAGCCGTCACGATAAAGCCCTCTTTTCGTTAGAGGAGGGCTGAGAAGAACGGTGATCCCTCACGCATCCTTCCCTTCATAGACTTCAACAATGCGCCCGACGATGGGATGGCGCACCACGTCTGCAATATTGAAGCGCACCGTCGCAATCCCTTCGATGCCTTCAAGCCTCTGCGTGGCATCGTTCAATCCGCTGGCCCCGACGCCGCCGGGCAAATCGGTCTGCTTGGGATCGCCGCACACCACCATGCGGCTGTTCTGGCCAAATCGGGTGAGGAACATCTTCATCTGCGCAGGTGTGGTGTTCTGCGCCTCGTCCAAAATCACGAAAGCATCGGCCAACGTGCGTCCGCGCATGAATGCAATCGGTGCGATTTCAATTTCACCGCTGGCAATCCGGCGTTCAACCTGCTCGGGCGGCATGCAATCATACAGCGCATCATACAGCGGGCGAAGGTACGGATCGACCTTCTCCTTCATATCCCCCGGCAAAAAACCGATCTTTTCACCCGCTTCAACCGCAGGGCGCGACAGGATGAGGCGCTGGACCGAACCCGACATCAATTGCGCAACGGCTTGGGCCACCGCGACATAAGTCTTGCCGGTGCCCGCAGGGCCAAGCGCAAAGATCACGTCGTGACTGACCAGCGCTTTCATGTATTCGATTTGCGTCGGGCTGCGCGGAATGATCGTTTTCTTGCGCGTACGGATCATGATCGGCGGCGGGCCACCGGGCATGCCGCTGATGATGCCTTCCAGCGTTGGTTCAACCGACATCGCAATCAGCGATTCAACGGCGCCACCGTCAAGTTCCTGCCCGCTCAGCAATCGCTGGTGCATGCCTTTCAGCACGTCGCGCGCGCGGGCCACGGAATCATCGGGCCCTTCAATCAACACACGGTTGCCGCGTGCCGAAATGTAAACTCCCAACCGGTTTTCGATCAGAACAAGATTGGTATCGAACTGGCCAAACAGTGCGCCAAGCACAGTCTGTTCATCGAACTCAACTTCGACGCGGGCTCGTCGATGTTGATCTGGCCTGGAGTGATCCGGGCGATGATGCGCCTCATCGTGGGCGCGAGGGAATTTACGGGCCATGCTCTCCTTTCAGGTAAGGGGCCTGATACAGAGAATAAGAACGGATGTGACGCGCGCAAGGCAGCGAAAGGGCAAATCGCGCCCAAGCGCGTTTATTCCACAAAAGATTTAGAGAACACGCCCGGAAAGCGAGTTTGGCCCGGCTTCAACCAGTTCAACGTCCACCAGATCACCAACGGCATATTCGCCGGTAAAGTGCACCGATTGCAGCCAGGGCGATTTGCCCAGCCATTGACCGGCCTGGCGTCCTTTGCGTTCGACCAGCACCGTACATTTGTTTCCGACAGTCTTTTGATTGAACGCCAATGAATTGCGTTGCAGCGCAGCTTGAAGGCGTTGCAGGCGTTCGTCCATTTCGGCAGCGGACACGTGATCGGCCATCGTTGCGGCTGGTGTGCCGGGGCGCGGCGAGTACTTGAAGCTGAAGGCTTGGGCATAGCCGACTGCATCGACAACGCGCAAAGTTTCCTCGAATTCGGAGTTTGCTTCTCCCGGAAACCCGACAATAAAATCGCCAGACAGCGCAATATCGGGACGCACAACGCGAATCCGGTCCAGCAAGGCAAGATAACTTTCAACCGTATGACTGCGATTCATTGCCTTCAGCACACGGTCGCTGCCAGCTTGTACGGGCAGGTGCAGAAACGGCATCAACTTGTCGATCTCGCCATGTGCTTCAATCAGGCCATCGGTCATGTCGTTGGGGTGGCTGGTGGTATAACGGATACGCTCAAGATCAGGCTCGGCGGCAAGCGCGCGGATCAGGCCATCAAGACCAACCATGCGGCCCTTGTCATCTTCCGAGCCCCACGCATTCACGTTCTGGCCAAGCAAAGTAATCTCGCGCGCGCCACCTGCGACAAGAAGTTTGGCTTCTTCGACCAGATCATTGAACGGGCGCGATATTTCGGCACCGCGTGTATAAGGCACCACACAATAGGTGCAAAACTTGTCACAGCCTTCTTGTACCGTCAGGAACGCGGAAGGCCCTGATTTGCGGCGCTTGGGCAGGGCGGCAAACTTTGCCTCGGCAGGCATGTCGGTTTCGGTAGCGCGGCCACCGGCAGCAGCGCGCGCGACCATTTCGGGCAAATGGTGATAGGACTGCGGGCCGACCACAACCTTTACGCTGGGGGCGCGGGCCATGATCTCCTCGCCCTCGGCCTGCGCAACACATCCGGCCACGGCAATCAGGGGAGCCGAACCGTCATCGCGGCGCAGGCGGCCGATGTCGGAATAGACTTTTTCGGTGGCCCGTTCGCGGATGTGGCATGTGTTCAGCACCACCAGATCGGCGTCCTCGCCTTTGCCCACGGCGGTCATGCCCTGCGCACCCAGCAATTCGGCCATACGCTCGCCATCATAGACGTTCATCTGGCAGCCGAAGCTTTTGACGTGGAAAGTTTTGGGGGCAGTGGTTGCAGACATGGCCGCGCCGATACGGGATTTGGGCGCGCTTGGCTACCGCTTGTGCGCAATCGCCGTCATGATGCGTTCGCGCGCAGCCACGGCCATGGTCTTGCGGTTGGCGGTCTCGCTTGCGTCCAATGGTGGCAGAAAATGCACCGTCACGCTTTGGCGGCGGCGGCGGGCGAGGATTTTGAGGAAGTTATCCAGCCCCGGTTCTTCGCCAACCCACGCCATCGCGGTAACGTTCGCCCCATAATCAAGCCACACCGGCTGGATCGCAATACCTTCGGGCGGCGGATCAAGTGCAGATAGCAGGGATGATTTGAACGGCAGCAAACCGGTGCCATCGCTGGTCGTGCCTTCAGGAAAAACCGTCAGCGCGCCAGTATCGGTCAATGCTGCGCGCACGTGTTCAACCTGGGCATGGACAGAGCGGCGGTCATGGCGCGCGACGAATACTGTGTCATTCATCTGGCACAGCCATTTCAAAAGGCCGTGTTCTGCAAGACCTGAATGGGCAACAAATGCACTGCCGGTTACTCCCGCAATAACAGGAATATCCAGCCAGCTGACATGATTGGCCAAAAGGAATGCGCCTTGTTTATAAGGAGCACCTTCGACATTTACTTGCGCACCAGCAATGCGCGCAATTCCGCCAAGAAAAAGGCGAGGCCACGGATTGTGCAGTCGTAAAACGCGCCATGCGTAATAAAGCGGAACGCACACCACCAGCCACAGCAGCATTGCGGACAAGCGCAAGGCTATACGCAACCGGCCCATCAGCGATCGGCTGGTGCAGCGGGCGGCGTCAACCGTCGCGGTCAAGCTTCACGCCATAAAGCTCCATCCGGTGATCAACCAGACGATAGCCAAGCTTTTCGGCAATCTGGCGTTGGAGCTGTTCAAGTTCGGGGTCGACAAATTCGATGACTTTGCCGGTCTCCACATCGATCAGATGATCGTGATGCGCCTCAGGCGTCGCTTCATAGCGCGCGCGGCCATCGCCAAAATCATGACGGTCAAGGATGCCCGCTTCTTCGAACAGGCGTACCGTGCGGTACACAGTGGCAATAGAAATGCGTGAATCAATCGATGACGCACGTTCGTGCAGTTTTTCAACATCGGGATGGTCATCACTGTCCGACAGCACGCGCGCAATGGTGCGGCGCTGGTCCGTAATACGCAGTCCACGTTCTGCGCAAAGGGCTTCGATGTCGATGGCCTGGTGCACTGGGGTTCCGTCACAATGAAAGCGGCAAAAAGAAAGCGGCCCACCGATCTATAGAGCGGTGGGGGAATTTTCAACAGTACGCAATACGATTGCGCGGTCTATGTTGTGCGCTGTTTATGCAGCAGCTGGCTTGCGGCCGCGCTTTGGCGCAGGCTTGCGGCCAAGGCCGATCTTCTTGGCCAACTCACGGCGCTTTTCAGCATAAGCAGGCGCAACCATCGGATAGTCGGCAGGCAGGTTCCAGCGGGTGCGATACTGGTCAGGCGTCATGTTGTAACGCGTTGAAAGATGGCGCTTGAGCATTTTCAGCTTCTTGCCATCTTCAAGGCAAACGATGTGGTCGTTCTTGATTGAAGAACGGATCGATACGGCTGGCTCCGGCATCGGCTCTTCAGCAACGACGGGAGTATCAAGGCCGGCAAGCGCGGTGTAGACGTTCGAAATCAGCACGGGCAGATCACTGACGGCGACACTGTTATTGCTGACGTGTGCAGCAACGATGTCGGACGTGAGGGTGATCAACGTTTCACGCATATCGATTTGTACTTCACTCATTGCGAACCAACCTTTTTTGTTTGGCTCTTGCCGAGCCACGATTTTTCTCAAGATAACGAATGTGATATGGATCACACTCGTTAATCGAGTCTATCAAAAATACAACCATACCTGATTATTTTTTTGCCGGTTAGCGGCATTCCTGCAAGATACGCCAAGTATCGTATCAATCATTGAGGATCAATTCCTGACTGATAGCATCAATCCGGTTGCCTGCTGATGTGCGGTAGTAAGCAGGACGCACACCAATTTCCGTGAAGCCGTGTGACGCGTAAAGATATCCTGCAGGGTGGTCCCGCCGCATCTCAAGGAAGATACGGGCCAGTCCATTGGTTCGTGATTGCTCAATGAAAGTGCTTAACAATTGATGGGCAAGACCCCTGCGGCGATATTGTGGTGCTATCGCAAACAGCAGTAGCTCTTCTTCGTCAAGAATGCTGCGGCCCATGAAAAAGCCAGCAGTTTTTGTTCCGGGTTGAAGATCATTTGTGCCATCTTCGCCGATCAATCCGTAACGGCAATTGCCGACGATCAGCGCATCAACAACTTGTCTGCGGTTCCATGCCTCGCCGTATTCAGGCGGGAACGCACATTCCATGACGGACATGATCCTGTCGATATCGTCGGTCTGCGCGCTCATGGTGGAAATCTGCGCCCTGTATCAGGCGGCCGCTGGCAACCGCGCATCGGGCGCGCGGCCATAGCTGGGTCGGGGGTCATCGTGAAATGCGCTGGACGGCAGCAGCGGCATGCACCGCGCGTCTGGCTTCAGATCAAGCGTCAATGCGCCGCTACGCCCTTGCGCCAATGCACCAGCCTGACTTCCGGCAATGACCGGTGCCACACTGTGCCGGCTCGCGTCGTCAGGCGACAAAGAAGCGACACCACATTGCGGGCTGCCATCAGCGTTGAATGACTGGAAAAACCATTCGCCATGCCCGCCTGTCATGCAAACATCCACAGCCACACAGGGGTGTTCTGCCTGCGCCATTGCAGCAACCAGCGTCAGGCTTTCATAGCCTTGCAGCTTTGCGCCCCACGCCATGGCCAGCGCGCGGGCGGCAGCAAGGCCGACGCGTATGCCGGTAAAGCTGCCGGGGCCAATATCCACGGCAATCACATCGGCGCGGCCCTTGTCGGGCAAACTCGCGATCATCGGAACCAGGCGCTCGGCGTGGCCACGGCCCAGTACCGCGCATTCTCCGGCAATCAGCACGCCATCTTCGATCAGCGCAACCGAGCAACTTTCCGTTGCGCTGTCGATGACCAAGGTCCGCATTGCGTCAGGCGGCTCTAACTTCGCTCACTTCGGGCACGTAATGCTTGAGCAGGCTTTCGATGCCGTTTTTCAACGTCGCACTCGACGATGGGCAGCCGGAGCAAGCCCCCTGCATCTGTAAATAGACAACGCCTTCACGGAAGCCGCGATAGATGATGTCCCCGCCATCATTGGCCACTGCCGGACGTACGCGCGTTTCGATCAGATCCTTGATCTGTTCGATGATTTCGGCATCTTCAGGGCTATCGTTGAAATCATCATCGGCATCGGCAGGAACCGCAATTCCCGCAGCAGTGCCAGGGGTGAACAGAGGCGCCTGCGCCACAAAGTGGTCCAGCAAAAGCGACAGCACTTGCGGCTTGAGGCTGGCCCATTCAACGCCGGGTGCAGCCGTAACCGAAACGAAATCGCGCCCGAAAAATACGCCCGTCACATCGCCCAGATCAAACAGCGCCTGCGCCAAAGGTGATGCCTCAGCCGCTTCGGGCGAAGTAAATTCGCGCGTGCCGGTGGCCATCACCAGTTCCCCGGGAAGGAACTTGAGTGTTGAGGGGTTTGGCGTGGTTTCGGTTTCGATGAACATGAATTGCATGTAAGCCTGCTACATGCAGGGTCAAGTGGACTAAATGCGTCTTATTAACAAAAGACAGTCTGTTTTTCCGGATTTTTGACGTCTCGCGCATGGCGCAAGCGAAATTCCATGACTATGTTTCGCCGCATGAAATCTTCTGCAAAAGCACTCCGCTGCATCGCCCATGTTCTTCTCACCGCCCTTGCAGCGCCCGCCATCGCGGCCACGCCGGCCAAACCGGCACTGCCATCGGCCCAAGCCATTCCACTTCCGCTTAACCCCATTGTGGGCGAGGGGCAGCGTCTTTGCAGCACCAAAACGGCCAGTGGTCTTGGCACCTTGAACCTGAAGCCCGCCTCGGCTGCCAAGCCTGCGAAGGCTGATTTCGTGCTGGTGAATTACATCGGATATCTGGCTGCATCGGGCGTAACGTTCGATCAGGGCATGCAGGCGGCTTTCCCGGTTGATGGTGTCATCCCCGGCTTTTCCGAAGGCCTGCAATTGATGGCAAAGGGCAGCACCTGGCGCTTTTGTGTCCCGTCTGCACTGGGTTATGGCGCGCAAGAATCAGGGCCGATCCCTGCCAATTCCGATCTGGTGTTCCAGGTTGAATTGCTCGAATTCAAAACCGCAGCCGAAATCGAGGCGATGCGCGCTGCACAAGGTGCGCAGACGGTCGCACCGCCAAGCCAGCCATAGGCAAGCCAGCGATAGGCCCGCGATAAGGCAAAGATTCGCAAGTCTATTCACTGGTCCTTCATATCAAGCACACCTATAGTCGGGCGATGCGATCACCTGTTTTGCGCGCCCGGCGCCTTGGCCTTCTCCTCCCCCTCCTGCTGCTCTCTGCGGCTCCATTAGAGGCCCGTGCCCCTGCCGGCGCACAAGTTCCTTGGCTTTACAAAGGGTCTGACGTCCCGCAGGACAAGGCATGGACCTTCGGCGTCCTGCCCAACGGCATCCGTTATGCCGTGCGCCACAATGGTGTACCGCCCGAACAGGTTTCCATCCGCGTGCTGGTGGATGCAGGCTCGATGTACGAAACCGATGCCCAGCGCGGCTATGCCCATTTGCTCGAACATCTCACCTTCCGGGAATCAAAGTACCTGAAAGAAGGCGAAACCATCCCGACATGGCAGCGTCTGGGCGCAACCTTCGGCAGTGATACCAACGCTGAAACCAGCCCGACGCAAACCGTTTACAAGCTCGACATTCCGCAAGCCTCGCCTGAAAAGCTGGATGAAACTTTCAAGCTTTTGTCAGGAATGATCATCGCGCCGGTCTTTACCGATCCCGGCGTGAAGACCGAAGTGCCGATTGTGCTGGCAGAAATGCGTGAACGTACCAGCCCGCAATCGCGCGTGCTCGATCAGACGCGTGACTTGTTCTTCAAAGGGCAATTGCTCGCAGCCCGCAATCCCATCGGCACCGTCCAAACGCTTGAAGCGGCCAATGCGGCTGCGGTCAAAGCCTTCCACGACAAATGGTATCGCCCTGATAATACCGTCATCGTGGTTGCGGGCGATGCCGATCCTGCCACCTTGATCGCGCGCATAGACCAGTGGTTCGGCAGCTGGAAAGTGGCTGGCAAAAAACCGCCACAGCCCGCTTTCGGCAAACCCGTTGCACCTGCCGGGCTTGATCCCCAAAATCCGGTGGGTGAGGCCAAAGTGCTGGTCGAACCTGATCTGCCGCGCATCGTCAATTGGGCAATCCTGCGGCCTTGGGTCAAGGTCAACGATACGATCGTGTACAACCAGGGCTTGATGGTTGACCGTCTGGCGCTGGCGTTGATCAACCGCCGCCTTGAAGGCCGCGCGCGCGGTGGTGGCAGCTATCTCGTCGCTTCAGTTGATGAAATGAAGCAGGAATTGTCCCGCTCTGCCGATGCCACCATCGTCACCGTCACCCCGCTGGGTGATGATTGGAAAAGCGCCGTCACCGATGTGCGTTCGGTCATCGCCGATGCTTTGGCAACGCCGCCCTCGCAAGCCGAGATTGACCGCGAAGTGGCCGAATTTGAAGTGGCCTTCAAGGTTGGCGTTGAAACGCAATCTACCATCGCCGGATCGAAAGCGGCAGACGATATCGTCAACGCGGTCGACATCCGCGAAACGGTCGCCAATCCCGATACGGTCTACGAAATCTTCAAACAATCGATCCCGCGCTTCAAACCCGAAGCGGTATTGGCCAGCACCCGCAAACTGTTTCAGGGCACCGTCATCCGCCCGATGATGATCACGCCAAAAGCCGGTGAAGCCGATGAAGCCGCCTTGCGCGCGGCGCTGACTGCCAAGGTCGATGCAGCCTCCGGCAGCCGCGTTGCGGCCAATGCGCTCAAGTTCTCCGATCTGCCACCCGTTGGCACGCCGGGCACCGTTGCCTCGGCGCGGCCCATCGGCCTGCTGGGGATTGAACAGATCGAATTGTCCAACGGCGTCAAAGTCCTTCTCTGGCCCAACGATGCAGAGCCGGGGCGGATTATCGTCAAGGCCCGCTTCGGCGGCGGTTATGGCGCAATCACGCCGCAAAACGCGGTCTATGGCCGCATCGGCGCAGTGGCGTTGATGGACAGCGGCATCGGCACACTGGGGCGTGATGATCTGGACCGCCTTGCCACAGGCCGCAAGCTCAGCCTCGATTTCGATATCGACGACACCGCCTTCCGCATGTCTGCCGATACGCGCCCTGCCGATCTGGAAGACCAGCTCTATCTGATGGCAGCCAAACTGGCCACGCCGCGCTGGGATCCGAACCCCGTTTTGCGCGCCAAAGCGGCGGCCAAGCTGCAATATGAAAGCTACAATTCCTCGCCAATGGCCGTGCTGGGCCGCGATCTTACATGGCTGCTGCGCGATGGTGATCCGCGCTACGCCACGCCCAATCCGGCAGAACTGGAAAAGGTAACCCCCGAAGGCTTCCG
>JADYXV010000364.1 GCA_020853995.1 Novosphingobium sp. | reverse complement strand
GCGCCAAGGGCGTGCTTCCCGGTGATCGCATTGCCATACAGGTAGAAAAGTCGCAAACCGCGCTGCTGACATGGCTTGCCGCACTGCAGACCGGCGCAGTCTACCTGCCGCTTAACACCGGCTATACCACGGGCGAATTGCGCTATTTCCTCGCCGATGCGCAGCCTGCCCTGCTGCTTTGCCGCCCTGAAGACGAAGCCGCGCTATCCGCGTTGTGTGCGGAAATCGGCGTGCCAGCACTGTTCACGCTTGATGCAACAGGCACCGGCGGCACCCTTGTGAATGAAGCCATGTCACAGCCCGAACTGTTTGAGCGCGTCGCGGTCACGCCCGATACCCTCGCGGCAATTCTTTACACGTCCGGCACCACCGGACGCAGCAAGGGGGCGATGCTTGCCCACGCCAACCTGGCCTCAAACGCGCTGACACTGGTCGATCTCTGGCGCTTTACCGCCGATGACCGCCTGCTCCACGCCTTGCCCATCTTCCACACGCACGGGCTGTTTGTCGCAACCAACATCACCATCGCGGCGGGATCGGCAATGATCTTCCTGCCCAAATTCGATGCCGATGAACTGGTCCGCCTGATACCGCAAGCCAGCGTGCTGATGGGCGTGCCCACGTTCTACACCCGCCTGCTCGGCCATCCCGGCTTCACGCGCGATCTTGCCGCCACGATGCGGCTGTTCATTTCGGGCTCGGCCCCGCTTTCGGCTGAAACGCACAAGGATTTCAGCGCATTGACCGGTCAGGCAATCCTTGAACGCTATGGCATGACCGAAACCAACATGAACACGTCGAACCCGTATGACGGCACTCGCAAACCCGGCAGCGTCGGCTATCCCCTGCCCGATGTCGCGTTGCGGATTGCCGATCCTGCCACCGGGACGATCCTGCCTCAGGGCGAGATTGGCGGCATCGAGGTACGCGGCCCCAACGTGTTCATGGGTTACTGGCAAATGCCCGAAAAAACCGCGCAGGAATTTCGCGCCGACGGCTTTTTCATCACCGGCGACATGGGGCTTATCGATGCAGACGGATACGTCCATATCGTAGGCCGCGCCAAGGATCTGATCATCGCGGGCGGTTTCAACATCTACCCCGCCGAAGTCGAGGCCGCGCTGGACGAAATTCACGGCATCGCCGAAAGCGCGGTCATCGGCGTGCCCCACCCCGATCTGGGCGAAGCCGTGGTTGCCGTGGTCAAATCAAGCGATGTTGCACTTGATGAAGCCGCCATTGCTGCCGCTCTCAAGGATCGCCTCGCCCGTTTCAAAGCGCCGCGGGCAGTGATCTTTGTCGATGAACTGCCGCGCAATGCGATGGGCAAGGTGCAGAAAAACATCCTGCGCGATACCCATCGCGAGTTGTTTACCGGCGCAACCTGACGCTTCATTTCGATAGTTATCGAATTATGTGTTGACTCGGATTGGGCACACTTTATTTCGATAATTCTCGAAAGGTGGATTCCATGTCTGATCTGTCTGCACAAGTCTGGGCGGTCGATGCGCTTGGCGCTTTGGCGCACGAAACGCGTCTGTCGGTATTCCGCATGCTGGTGCAGGCTGGTCCGGACGGCATGATCGCCGGTGCCATTGCCGATCGGACAGGCGTGCCGCCGTCCACCATGTCGCATCACCTGGCCACACTTGAACGCACAGGGCTTGTCCAGTCAGAGCGCGAAAGCCGTCTGATCCATTACCGTGCCGATTATCCGGGCATGCGGCGCCTGCTGATGTTCCTGATGCAGGACTGCTGCCAGGGTGCGCCGGAGATGTGCGGCGATCTCGTTTCGGAACTCACCTGTAATCCAGCCAGCAAGAAAGACACCGCGTGACTGACATCATCATCTATCACAACCCCGAATGCGGCACGTCGCGCAATGCGCTGGCCATGATCCGCAACGCCGGGATCGAACCGCATGTGGTGGAATATCTTAAAACCCCGCCGTCCCGCGCGCTGCTGGAAAGCATGATTGACCGCGCCGGCATGGCGCCACGCGCGCTGCTGCGGGAAAAGGGCACACCTTATGCCGAACTGGGCCTTGATGATCCGGCACTTTCCGACGCCCGGTTGATCGATGCCATGATGGCGCATCCCGTCCTGATCAACCGCCCGCTGGTCGTCTCGCCGCTTGGCGTGAAACTCTGCCGCCCTTCGGAAGCCGTGCTGGATCTGATCCCGGCGGCTCAGCGCGGTGCCTTTGCCAAGGAAGATGGCGAACGTGTCATCGATGCCAGCGGCAATCGCGTAACAGGCTGAAAGGAAGCCATCGTGAAGGCACAGCCCTCGCGGGAACGCCTGTCGTTCCTTGACCGCTACCTGACCTTGTGGATCTTCCTTGCGATGGCGCTGGGCGTAGGGCTGGGTCTTGCCTTCGATGGTCTGCCACAAGCCATCAACGATCTGTCGTGGGGCACCACGAACATTCCCATCGCCATCGGCCTGATTCTGATGATGTACCCGCCACTGGCGCGGGTAAGGTATGAAGATCTGCCGCGCGTCTTCGAAGACAAGCGCGTCCTTGCCATCTCGTTGATCCAGAACTGGATCATCGGCCCGGTGCTGATGTTTGCACTGGCCGTGCTGTTCCTGTCGGACAAACCCGAATACATGACCGGCCTGATCCTGATCGGCCTTGCGCGCTGCATTGCAATGGTCATCGTGTGGAACCAGCTGGCCCGGGGCGACAACCAGTATGTCGCAGCCCTCGTCGCTTTCAATTCCATCTTCCAGATCCTGTTTTTCAGCGTCTATGCATGGTTCTTTCTGGCCTTCCTGCCACCCTTGTTCGGGTTGGAGGGAAGCGTAGTGAACGTCAGCTTCTGGACCATAGCGCAAGCAGTGCTGATCTATCTTGGCGTCCCGTTTGTGGCCGGTTTCCTCACGCGCAAATGGCTGGTCCGGGCCAAAGGCAACACGTGGTATGAACAGACCTTTCTGCCAAGGATCGGTCCGCTGACGCTGGTCGCGCTGCTGTTCACCATCGTTGCCATGTTCAGCCTGAAAGGTGGGGAAATTCTCGCGCTGCCAATGGATGCCGTGAAGGTCGGGATTCCGCTGGTTATCTTCTTTCTCGTCATGTTCCTGTTGAG
>JADYXV010000363.1 GCA_020853995.1 Novosphingobium sp. | reverse complement strand
CGGCCTCTGCGCCAAACGCAACGCTGGATAAGAAAAGCAGGACCCCGGATCAAGTCCGGGGCGACGGTTAGGGTGATGTCCGAGGCGACGATGGGTGGGGAAAGTGCGCAGTGTAAAGGGCTATTCACCCTCTACGCAACACCACCACGATCCCGCCCTCAGGCACCTCACCCCCCGCTAGCACCCGCACCGCATCGGCCCGCGCGCGCGACAAAATCTCCGGCGCAACGCCAGCATCATGCGCCACAACATCGGCCTGCCCCAGCAGACGCGCGGTGCGCAAGGTCAGGTCTTCGGGATCATTCGAGGCCAACACAATCTCGAACCGGCCTGATTGCCCTTCCTCGCCCGAGGCCAGCCACGCGCCGACTTTGGCATCACTGCCTGCGCGGAACAGGTCTAGCTCTCCACCCTCATCCAGCGCGGCATCCAGCGCGCGTCTGCGGTCCGCCACTTTGTCCCAGCGCGCGCGCATCCCCTCACGCGCTTCTTCCAGCGCGCGGGCCAAGGCACCCAGCCCTTGCGGCAACAACCGCTCCAGCCGCAGCCGCAGGATCTTGGCTAAGCCCGCCGAGGCCCCACCCGTGCCAACCGCGATCAACACCGGATCGCGGTCAAGGATCGAAGGCGTGGTGAAATCGCACAGTTCGGGCCGGTCGACCACGTTGACCAGCAGCCCCGCACAGCGCAGCCGGATCGCATCGCCTTGCGCCATATCGGGGTTGTCATGCGCGATGAAGGCAAGCCGCGCACCGGCATCGATGCCCTCGGCCATATCGCGCACGATCTTGCCGCCCGCGCGCTCGATCAGCCGCTGCTTGGCCTCTGCCGCATCCCCCTCGCCCAGCAGAATGACCGGCTGGCCCGCGATGCGGTGAAAGAGGGGGAGCGACTGCATTTTACTTGAGGAAGTCCGGCAGGCGTTCCGCCGCAAGGATCGTGTCGGGATTGATACGGTCTGCCACCACAGCCCACTTGGCCCCATCCACCATCACTTCGGGCACCAAGGGCCGCGAGTTGTAGGTATTTGCCATCGTCGCACCATAAGCGCCTGCGGTGCGAAACACCGCCAGATCGCCGCGCTCGACCGCATCGATGGTGCGCGCCATTGCGAAAGTGTCCGAACTTTCGCAAATCGGGCCGACGATGTTGGCGACGAATGTCCCGCCCTTCGGCTCCACCGCCTCGAAATCATGCCAGGCATCATACATCGCCGGGCGCACCAGATCATTCATCGCGGCATCGACCACGACCCAAGGCGAACTCGCGCCTTCCTTCACGCGGATAACCTGCGTCAGCAGTACACCGGTATTGCCGGTGATCACGCGGCCCGGTTCAAACATCAGCGTAACGCACCAATCGGCGGTCACTTTGGCGATCATCGCGGCATATTCGGCAGGCTGCGGGAACACTTCGCCCGCCTTATAGGGCACGCCCACGCCGCCGCCGAGGTCCATATGCGTCACCGCATAACCACTCGCACGGATGCTCTGCATCAGCCCGCCCACTTTGGTGAACGCGGCTTCCAACGGATCAAGCGAGGACAACTGGCTGCCGATGTGCAGCGCCAGCCCGCGCATGTTCAGCCCCGGCGTTTGCGCCAGCCGCGCATAGATCGCAGCAGCGCGGTCAAACGGCACGCCGAACTTGTTTTCCGCCTTGCCGGTGGAAATCTTGCCATGCGTTCCGGCATCGACATCAGGATTTACGCGCAGCGCCGCCGAGGCGACCTTGCCCATCGAGGTGGCGATGGCAGCAAGCTCAAGCCCTTCTTCCTCGCTCTCAAGGTTGAACTGGCCGATGCCTGCTTCAATCCCGCGTCGCATTTCGGCCTCGGTCTTGCCCACGCCGGAAAACACGATGCCATCGGGCAGCATGCCAGCGGCCAGAGCGCGCTCCATTTCGCCGCCCGAAACAACGTCCGCGCCATAGCCTTCTGCCGCCAGCACTTTGAGCACCGACAGGTTGGGGTTCGATTTCACCGCAAAGGCGATCTTCACCGCAGGCAGAATGCCCAACGCATCGCGGAACACGCGTGCATGGCGCGTCAAAGTCGCGCGCGAATAGACATAGACGGGCGTGCCGACTTCCGCCGCAATTGCTGGCAAGGGCACGTCTTCAGCGTGCAGCACGCCGTTGTTCAATTCAAAATGGTCCATCGGAAATTCTCAGTTTTCGGGTGGCAGGTCGAAAGGATCGTCTTCGCGATCCTGCGAGCGGCGGCGCGGCTCGACATTGCGCGCAGGGGCTGCCTGCGCGGGGGGTTTGAGCAAGTCATCCGCCCCGGGCTGAACCTCCCGGCCATAGGGGATAGGTGGCGAAGTCTGATCGGGCGCAAGCTTCAACTCGGCACGATTGCCGCATCCCGCCAGCGCAAGCGCGGCAAGGACAGTCAGCAGTAAAGAGCGCCGGACGTTCAAGCCGATTCCTCCAGCCCCAGCGCCACACGCGCTTGCGCCACGCGCTTCCTTACCTCGTTTGGCGCAGTTCCGCCATGGCTGGCGCGCGAGGCGACGCTGGCATCAACCGAAAGCGCGGCATAGACGCGATCATCAATCCGCGCATCAATCGCCTTTAGGTCATCCAGCGGCAATTGATCGAGCGCCACGCCCCGGCTTTCCGCCAGTTTCACCGCGCTGCCGGTGATGTGGTGCGCTTCGCGGAACGGAATGTTGGCCTGGCGCACCAGCCAGTCGGCAAGGTCCGTCGCCGTGGCATAACCCAGTTCTGCCGCTGCGCGCATGCGTTCGGTGCGGAACTTCGCCTCGGCCACCATGCCCGTCATCGCCGCGATGGAAAGCGCCAGCAGCGATGCCGCTTCGAACACCGGCGGCTTGTCGTCCTGCATATCTTTCGAATAGGCCAGCGGCAGGCCCTTCATCGTGATCATCAGCGCGGTCAGGCAACCCACGATCCGCCCCGAATGGCCGCGCACCAGCTCTGCCGCATCGGGGTTCTTCTTTTGCGGCATGATGCTGCTGCCGGTCGAAAGGCTATCGGGCAGCGTCACAAATCCGAACGGCTGGCTCGCCCAGATGATGAACTCCTCGGCCAGTCGCGACAGATGCAAAGAGCATTGCGCGGCGGCCATCAGGTAATCGAGCGCGAAATCACGGTCTGATACCGAATCGAGGCTGTTGTCGGTGGGGCCATCAAAGCCCAGCGCCTTGGCCGTGCGCTCGCGGTCAATCGGAAAGCCGGTGCCAGCAAGCGCGGCTGCGCCCAAGGGGCTGCGGTTCATCCGCACCCGCGCATCTGCAAAGCGCGAACGGTCACGCCCCGCCATCTCGTAATAGGCCATCAGGTGATGCCCCAGCGTCACCGGCTGCGCGGTTTGCAGGTGGGTAAAGCCCGGCATGATCGAATCGGCATGTTCGCCCGCCCGCGTCACCAACGCGATCTGCAACTGTTGCAGGCCCAATTCGGCCTGATCCATCGCATCGCGCACCCACAGACGGAAATCGGTCGCCACCTGATCGTTTCGGCTGCGCGCCGTGTGAAGCCGCCCCGCGACAGGGCCAATCAGCTCTGCCAGACGACTTTCGGTGGTCATGTGGATGTCTTCAAGGTCCCAGTTTTCGGGGACTCCGTGCGTTTCGTATTCCGAAGCGACGCTATCCAGCCCTTCGGCAATCTGCGCCGCATCCTCGTGCGAAACGATGCCTTGCGCGGCCAGCATGTCCACATGGGCCTTTGACGCGGCGATATCTTGCCGCCACAGCGCCTTGTCGAAGGGAATCGAGGCGTTAATCTCGCGCATGATGGCCGAAGGGCCGCTTGCGAAACGCCCGCCCCACATCTGGTTGGAGCCTGAATTGCCGCTCATCTCGTTCCGTTCGCCCATATTGCTGCTGATCCCGGCGTTCGCCGCTGCGGGGTGCGATAGGCAAGCTGCGCCCGACTCGCAACCGCAGACCAGCGCCACCGCGACGGAAAGTTCTGCGGAAAGTTCGGCCAAGGGCGAATTCAACGGCACGCTGGACATCGCATCGCGCGGCAAGGACATGCCCGATTTCGCTGTGACCGACCCTTCGGGCAAGGTTTTGAAGCTGCGCGACCTCAAAGGGACGCCCGTCCTCGTCAACCTCTGGGCGACATGGTGCGGGCCTTGCGTGCTGGAAATGCCGATGCTGGATAAGCTGGGCGTGGATAACGTGGGCAAGCTTCGCGTGCTCACCGTTTCGCAGGACATGGGCGGGAACGACAAGGTCGCGCAGTTTTTTGGCGACAAGAAGTTTGCCAAGCTGGAACCGTGGCTCGATCCCGACAACAACCTCGGCTTCTTCTACGAGACGGGCATGCGACCCACGACCGTTCTCTATGATGCAAAAGGCAAGGAAGTGTGGCGCATGATCGGCGCGCATGACTGGTCGAGCGCCCACACGGCGGCAATGCTGGCGGAGACCTTGGGGAAGTAAACGAACGCCCACCCTCACCAAAGCACACTACCTATCACGATTGACAAACCACGCCACGTCTCTAGTGGGGTCGGCGGGCCACGCGGTCCCAACGCCGCGCGTGCTCTCTGTAAGGAGAGACTATATGACTGTTGGTTACCCGGCACGCAAACCTGCGCGCCCGTTCTTCTCGTCCGGACCTTGCGCAAAGCCGCCGGGTTACTCCCCCGAAAAACTCGCCACCGAATCGCTGGGCCGGTCACACCGTGCCAAGATCGGCAAGACGCGTTTGCAGTACAGCATCGATCTGATGCGCGAAGTGCTGGAACTGCCTGATACGCACCGTATCGGCATCGTCCCCGGTTCGGATACCGGCGCGTTCGAAATGGCGATGTGGACGATGCTGGGCGCTCGCCCCGTCACCACGCTGGCTTGGGAATCGTTTGGCGAAGGTTGGGTGACCGACGCGGTCAAGCAACTCAAGATCGACCCCACAATCCTGCGCGCCGACTACGGCCAGATCCCTGATCTGAACGCGATTGATTGGTCGAATGACGTGCTGTTCACCTGGAACGGCACCACCTCGGGCGTCCGCGTCCCCAACGCTGATTTCATCCCCGCGGATCGTGAAGGCCTGTCCTTTGCCGATGCCACTTCGGCCGTGTTTGCCTATGACATCGATTGGTCGAAGATCGACGTTGCCACCTTCTCATGGCAGAAGGTTCTGGGCGGCGAAGGCGGCCACGGCGTCATCATCCTTGGCCCCCGCGCGGTCGAACGGCTGGAAAGCTACACGCCCGCATGGCCTCTGCCCAAAGTGTTCCGCCTTGTTTCGAAGGGCAAGCTGACAGAATGCGTGTTCAAGGGCGAAACGATCAACACCCCTTCAATGCTGGCTGTCGAAGACGCCATCTTCGCGCTCGAATGGGCCAAGGGCCTTGGCGGGCTGAAGGGCTTGCAGGCACGCAGCGATGCAAACGCCGCAGCTCTCGGCAAGATCGTTGATGAACGCCCGTGGCTCTCGCATTTGTGCTCCGATGAAGCGACCCGATCGAAAACATCGGTTTGCCTGTCGGTCGAAGGCGCGGATGCAGACTTCATCAAGAAGTTTGCCGCACTGCTGGAAAAAGCTGACGCGGCCTATGACATCGCCGGTTATCGCGATGCCCCTGCAGGCCTGCGCATCTGGTGCGGCGCTACGGTAAACGCAGAAGACATCGCCGATCTCGGCCCATGGCTTGATTGGGCTTACGCCTCGGTCAAAGCCGAACTGGCTGCTGCCTGATTTCTTGAGCCCTCTCCCCTTGAGGGGAGAGGGTTGGGAGAGGGGG
>JADYXV010000362.1 GCA_020853995.1 Novosphingobium sp. | reverse complement strand
GCTTGGTCGTTGATACCTTCATCCTGCAGCCAGTTTCGCCAGCCGGATGTATCGCTGTCATGCAGCAATCCCAGGCGCTTGATATCGGCGTCCGTCACCGGCCGGGCACCGAACCGCTCCAATAATGTCGGGCTGCAAACCGCCACGCTCTGCCCGCCAAGAAAAAACCGACTTTGAACATGCGGAATCGACGGCTGACCATGCGAAAAGACAAACGCCAACTGGACATCGTGAAAATTGATGTCGTGGCCATGCATGGCATAGATGATGCGGATCTTGATCTTGGGGTGGGCCGCGCGAAACCGGCTAAGGCGGGGGATCAGCCAGCACATGGCCACCGAAGGTATCGCCGCAATGACCAGAACCTCGCTCGTCTCGCGGGTGCGCAGGCAGGCATTCTCGATATCCTGAAGTGATATCGCGAGGCTATGCGCCAGTTCAGCGCCATGCGGCAAAAGCTGCGTCCGGTTTCCCTGCCTTTCAAAAAGCGATTTGCCCAGCCACTTTTCGACATTGCGTATCTGATGGCTGACGGCCGATTGGGTGACGCACAGAACATCAGCCGCAGCGCTGAATGACCCCAGCCGCGCAACTGCCTCGAACGTGCGCAAGGCATTCAAAGGTGGCATCGACATTGCAATCACCCCCAGCATTAAAAAAATTCACGATAGGATGGCGAATGGTCATTTGGCAAGTCTTGCGAATCCGGGGTTTTTGCGCGGCACAAAGGCACCCTGCGATGCCTGCACCTCAGTTCTGGAAAAAGGCACTGCCGCGTCGATCAAGCCGACGGGCTTCGTGCCGAAACAACTGCCGGGTGCCGGCGGGCAGAGTGCGTCGGATTTTTTTGAATCGAAACCCAAACGCCAGCGGTCAGCGCCGCGCCAGATCCTTGGCGATCTGTTCCGAAAGCTGGCGGATAGCAATCGCCTGGGCTGCGGCAATTCCCGTAAGGCCGCTTTGCGCAAGCGGGGTCTCGATTCTGAAACTTTGGGCGATGCCTTTCAAGGGTCGCGCCTCGCCCGCGATGTAATAGATCCCGGTCAACTGGAATGTGCCATTGTTCGCCGCCAGCATCCGTTCAACCCGCACGTCAACTGTGGCATCAGGCAAGCCGTCAAGCGGCCAGGGCTCGGGCGCGACCTTGGCCGACAAGATCTCGGTCAGGTTCCGCGCCAGGGTCAGGGTCGTCGCCCGTTCTGGCTGATCCGCCCATAACGCGCCCTTTTGCTTGACCACCGCACCATCTTCGGTCTGGATCGCCACATCATCAGCGGCGGCATAGCCCGGCAGGGACACAGTTCGCACCATGATCGTCGAAAGCGATGTGCGCAGCTTCAACTCGGACGCCACCGGCTCAACCAGATATTGCGATTTTGGCCCCGAACACCCGGCAACCGCCGCCAGAACCACCGCGATCATAAGCCCCAGTCTGATCATGTTATCGTCCCATCAAAAGCGAGTTCGGGTTGCGTTGAATTGTGCGTGCAAGCGCGCTGACCGCTTCGGCTGCCGCTTGAATATCGCGCAAGGTCGCCAGGGTTTCGGCATTGAAGCGCGATTTGTCACTATAGGCGCCCACCGCACTTTCGGCCTGCCCGACCAGCGCGTTGACGCGGTCAGACAGCTCAGGCAGGCTTGCCGCCGCCTTTTCGATTGCATCAGCGGCGGCCTGCGCCGATCCGAGGGCAGCGTTCACGTTTTCTATCGCGCCGCCCTTGCGGACCTCGGCCAGGAATGTGCGCACCTCATCCAGCGATGCGTTGAGGGTCGCGGGCAGCGCCCGCGCGCCATCCGTGGCGATCAGGGCATCAATGGAATCGACGGTCCTGGTGGTTGAGGCAACAAGTCCTTCAACCTGCAAGCTGTTCGCCCTCTCGCCCAAAGCTTTAAACTGTTCGACGACATCAGGAAAACCGGCCGATGCCGTATCAATATTGGCCGCCGCCTGTCCGGCATGTTCAACCGCAGTGACCAGTTTGCTTATCGTCTCGGCCTTTTTCAGCTCGTCGATGATTCCACGCAAATCCGTGACGACGCCGCGCAATTCTGTGGGAATGGCCTTTACATCGTCCGAGGCGACCAGTGCGCGCGTATCATCCAGAAGGGCAACCGCGGCCCCCGGCACCTTGCGTGTGGCGTCGTCGTTCATCAGCGCAGTTACACTGTTCATCAGGTCAACTGCCGAGGTCATGACATCCTCGATCGGCAGGGCATTTATGCGGTTCATCACACCCTGCGCGGTGGCATCCAGATTTGACACCGCAGGCGCGGTGGACGGCAGCCTTGGAAATGGCTTGGCCTGCATATCCAAGGCCGCAGGCCCGGCATCGGAGACCTCGACAAGCTCAACGATCAACGATCCGGTCAGGATGCTGCCGGTCGCCAAGCGCGCCCGCAATCCATTCGCCACATAATCTTGCAGGAAGGCCAAGGCATCATCCGGCGTGGCAGTGTCAGGCAAGCCCAATCGCGACGGGTTCAGCGATAACACAGCCATCAATTGCACCCGATTGCGTTTGAGGCCAGGCACGACGATTGCCCCGATGTCATCGACGCTGCCAACCTTCACACCACGGAACTTGACTTCGGATC
>JADYXV010000361.1 GCA_020853995.1 Novosphingobium sp. | reverse complement strand
TGATCATCAGGGGCATGAATTGCCACAAGGTCTGATCGGGCAGGCTTGAAAACCACGTTTGAACAACGCTGACGAGGATGAATGCAAAAATCGCGGTGTGCGAAACGCGCCTTGCGCCAAATCGTTCAACGATCCGGGAATTGGAGAAGTTGGCGATTGCCATCATGAGCGCCGACAGGCCGAACAGGAGCGGGAACATTGTTCCGGCGCCAAAGCGTTCGCCAACCAGTTGCTGCGAGCAATTTACATAACCGATGAGTGCGCCGAATGTGAGCGACCCGCCAAGGACATAGCCGATAGAGGCGCGGTTTGTGGCAGCGCCGATCATGTTTGCAGCAATGGAACTGAACCGGATAGGCTGCCGGAACTCCGGACGCAGCGTCTCAGGAAGGCGCAGGGCAACCCATGTGGCCATGACGCAACCCATCGCGGCCAGAAACACGAAGATCCAGCGCCATCCGGCAAACAGCAACACGAATTGCCCGATGCTGGGCGCCAGCATGGGAACGACGAGGAAGACGACCGATATGATCGACATCTGCTTGGCCATTTGATCGCCGGAAAACCGGTCACGGATGATGGCGGCGGGCAACACGGCAAGGCCCCCGCATCCGATGGCCTGCAAAATGCGCATTCCCAGGAGCATGTCGAAGCTGGTCACCAGACCGCAGCCCAGCGAAAACAGCACATAAAGGCCGATGCAGCCGAGCAGGATCGGCCGCCGCCCATAACGATCAGCCAGAGAACCGGGCAGAAGCGAGGCAAAACCCGAGGCCAGCAGAAATACGCCGACCACCAACTGCCGCTGGTTGGCATCGGGTACCGAAAGATCCGTCGCAATGTCGCCCAGCGCAGGAAGCATTGCATCAACGGCGAGGGCTTGCAGCGCCATCGTCAAAGCCATCATTGCGATGGTTTCGCGCGCGCCCATAGTGCGGACGCGGGCTGTAACATGTGATTGATCGGATGCCATTATCGCCATTTGGACCAGAACGATCCGGAATCCCACCCTTTATGTTGCGCTGCGATACGCGCTACGATGCAAATATGGTCACTGCCGCCGATGCCTTTCCCCGCGATAGCGAACCGGACCGCACTGCCATGGGCCTGCGCAAAGTGATCCACGTTGATATGGACGCCTTCTTTGCCAGTGTTGAACAGCGCGATGATCCCTCGTTGCGCGGCAAGCCGGTTGCCGTTGGCGGATCGTCTGACCGTGGGGTCGTGGCGGCAGCAAGCTATGAGGCGCGCGTATTCGGTGTCCGTTCGGCCATGCCTTCGGTCAGAGCAGCCAAGCTGTGTCCGGACCTGATTTTCCGGCGGCCCCGGTTTGATGTATATAAAGCCGTATCGCAGCAGATCCGCGCGATCTTCATGGATTACACCCCGCATGTAGAGCCTTTGTCACTTGACGAGGCCTATCTTGATGTGACGGATGACGTGCGCGGCATCGGTTCGGCCACGCGTATTGCCGAATTGATCCGCAAGCGCATTCGCGCCGATACCGGCCTCACCGCAAGCGCCGGGGTTTCCTACAACAAATTCCTCGCCAAGATCGCCAGCGACCAGAACAAGCCCGACGGTCTCTGCGTGATCAGGCCTGGTGAAGGTGCGCAATTTGTCGCCACCCTTCCCATTCGCCGGTTTCATGGCGTCGGCCCGCGCGGAGCCGACAAGATGGCGGCGCTCGGCATCGAAACAGGGGGCGATTTGCGGGACAAGAGTCTTGCCTTCCTGCGCGAAAACTTCGGATCTTTGGCGGATTACCTGTACCGCGCTGCGCGGGGCATAGATTTGCGACAGGTAAAGGCTGATCGCCCGCGCAAATCGGTGGGTGGCGAACGCACGTTCGAACGGGACATTTCATCAGGCAGCACTTTGCGCGAGACGCTTGAGGCCATTATCGAAATCGTGTGGGAGCGGATCGAGCGCAGCGGTTCAGTTGGGCGTACCGTGACGCTAAAGCTGAAGTTCAATGACTTTACGCCGCTGACCCGCGCCCGGTCATTGCCGCGTGCAGTATCTGGCAAAGCCGAGTTTGCCGAACTTGCAAGGGCACTGCTCGATCAGCAATTGCCGTTGCCCAAACCGGTCCGGCTGATGGGGCTAACGCTGTCCGCGCTGGAAGGGGCTGCGCTGGAGGGTGGAGAACCGGAGCACACATCCGATGATACGGCACAACTGGCCAGTCAGGCCGAATTGCCGTTCTGATGATCCAGCCATCGTGCGATCATGGCCTGTGCGGGTTTGCTGGTGGGATCGGGCAAGGCGCGAGGATCGAAAAAACCAGATGCGGCAATTTCGCGGCCATCAGGCTTTGGCGCATCAGATGTCATGCCAGCAACCAGTTCGATCACGTTGGTCCAGGTGTTCCAGTTAAAGGTCATCGTGGTGATGTGGCAGGGGCTGGCCAAGGCACAACCCACTTCCTCTGCCAGTTCGCGACGGGCTGCATCCAGCAGGTCTTCGCCCTTGTCCAGCCCGCCTCCGGGCAGCATCCAGAGGCCGTTCAAGTGATAGCTGTGGCGGACGAGCACGATTTGCCCCGCATGATTGGCCGCAATGACGTTGCATCCACGCACCACTTTTCCGGTAAACCGCCACCAGCGCAATCGCACGCTGTGAGCGACGCGCAGCGCCATTCGGTGGACTGGTCCGGGAAGCAACTTAAGCATAAGTTTATCATGGACGTAGGCTGACGTATTGTCATCCAGCGCGTTGTCCGTCACTGCTGGGACGCAAATCTGTTGTCACACTACCGTAGCAAATCGCTGCTTGAGCATGAAAAGGCTTGAGGCCACACGCTGGGCGTTTGTGAATCGTCACGGGCAGGGTATGCCTGCGGCCTTGAAGGGAAAAACGCACGTGGGATTCGGGGGGAAGAAGCTGGCGTTACCGGGGATTCGCCCGGCTTTGCCATCACTGCACGATGTGCTTTGGTGGGCATTGGCCTCGCTGATTGCCCTGCTTGCGGCTGCGCTTTTCTGGGCGGTTTTCACGCCGGTTTCCCCTCTTGGGGCATGGCGGCCCGCCGGCATTCGCGAGATAGCTCCGTCTGCCCGCGCTGCGCTATTTGCCAGCATGGATCCGTTTAACCGGACGCCGTCCGTCGCCGGTGCGGCACAACAAGATGCCGTTACAGCCCTTGCCTTGACCCTGTTTGCAACCCGATCAACACCCGGCGGTGGTGGAAGTGCGATCATCGCAGGCGCCGATGGTGTGCAGAATGTCTATCGTGTCGGTGCTGAAGTTCAGCAGGGCGTGACATTGGCGGGCGTTTCGTTCGATCATGTCGAATTGTCACGCAATGGCGCGCGCGAATTGCTTTATCTTGATCAATCCGCACCAGCGCCCGATGCGCAAGGCGTCGTGGCAGCCAATCCGGTTGCCGTTCCTGCTGGCGGAGCGTCTAGCGCAGGCGCGGTGAGCGTTGCAGGATTGCGCAGCGGTGTGAATTTCGGTCCCAAGGCCGAAGGCGGCAAGATTGTTGGTCTTGAAGTGCTTTCTTCAGGCGATGGGGCGGTTTTCAGTGCCGCAGGTTTTCAATCGGGCGATGTCATCACGGCTGTTGATGGCAAGCCGATCAGCGGCCCGGGTGATGCCGCCATGCTATCGGGCGCGTTGCGTCCGGGTGCTTCGATATCGGTCACCGTCAAGCGCGGCGACCGTCAGCTTCCTCTCGCGATAACATTGGCTCCATGAAATTGCGCATGTTTTCCTGTTCAAAGATGCTCTTCGGAGTTGCCGCTTTGGCCCTTGCGACACCGCAAGTGGCGTGGGCGCAGTACACGCTTAACGTCCGGGATGCCGATGTGCGGGCGTTTGTGGCCGATGCAGCGGAGGTAACGGGCCGTACCTTCATCGTTGACGGCCGCGTGCAGGCGAAGATCAGCGTGGTTTCGGATCGTCCGCTGAGCCGTTCGGAATATTTCGAGGTTTTCCTGTCTACCTTGCGCGCTAACGGTCTGGTTGCAGTGCCGACCGGCAATGGTGCGTTCCGTATCCAGCCATCCGATGGCGCGGCCACCAACCCGACGCGGATGGGCAGCCGGGGTGCGGCGCAAAGCCAGATGGTGACCGAGGTCATCCGGCTTAAAACGATGGATGCGGCACAAGCGCTGGATACGCTGCGTCCGCTGATCAGCCGCGAAGGATCGCTGACGGCAAACAAGTCCGGAAATTCGCTGGTTGTGGTGGATTATGCCGACAATTTACGCCGCATCCGTTCCTTGGTGGCAACGATAGATCGTGACAGCACGACCAGCCAGACGGTGATGCTCGACCACGCCGGTGCGCGCGAGATTGCCACCGCGCTGACCCAGCTTATGCCGGCGATGGGTGACGGCGGGCGTTCATTGGCGACTGTTGTGGCGGTAGATAGCGCCAATGCGGTGCTGATGCGCGGGGATTCATCGACGCTTTCAAAACTGGCTGCAATGGCCCGGCAACTGGATGCCAAGGCTGCGCTTGGTGGCGAAATCAAAGTTGTATGGCTCGATTATGCGGATTCTGCCGCGCTTGTTCCGGTGCTTGAGCGCCTGATCGGTGGGCAGGGTGGCGGCGAGGTTGCTTCGGCCAGTGCATCGCCGGTTTCGTGGGGTGGCGTTGGCGGCAACGCCACGTCCAATGCCGGAACGCAGGGGAGCACGGGGCCATCTGCCGGAATGGGCGGCGCTTCGATCAGCCCCATTGGTGCGACATCGGGCGGTCTGGGTAACGGGCCGATCAAGCTTGCCAACGGGCGCGGCAATGCCACGATCACGCGCTATCCTGGGGCAAATGCGATCATCATCGCTGCGCCAGCCGATGAATTGCGCCGCCTTGGCGAAGTGATCCGTCAACTGGACGTGCCGCAGCAGCAAGTTCTGGTCGAGGCGATCATCGTTGAGATATCGAACGATGTTGCGCGCGAACTGGGCGTGCAGATGCTGTTTGGCGGTAAAGACAGACCGTTTGCGGTGACGAATTATTCCAACAGTTCGCCCAATATC
>JADYXV010000360.1 GCA_020853995.1 Novosphingobium sp. | reverse complement strand
TCAGCCCTGGCGATCACCGGGGCCCGGCTTGGCACTGCCTGACGAACTCCGCAGTGCCTTTGCTGAGACGCTTGTCTTGGTGCAGCACAATCGCGAGTCGCCGCACCGGTAATTTAAGCCGAGTCTTCACTTCTACCAGCCAACCTTGCTTCAGTGCCTGATCTAGTACGTCAGCACGTAAATTTCGAAACATAATGACGCCCCAACTTTCGATCCGCGTCCTGTCGAGTGAAGTTCCACTCGATGGTCCGCTGTTCGGTATTTCTCGCTTGCTGCCAGGCATCAACTTCGGTTTGCAGAAGTTCTCGATTGGCAATGCGTCGATCCAGGCACTGGCGGGTGAGGATGCCAATTTCGATCTCGGCCATATTCAACCAGCTCGCATGCTTGGGTGTGTAATGGAACTGCACGCGGCGCAGGAGTTTCTCGGCAGCGCGCGATCCCAGCACATCGTCGAAGCACTTTCTGAAGTGGGTATTGAGATTGTCCAGCACCAAGTGAACTCGACGCGCCTTGGCATAGACGCCAGTGAGAAGCCCGTCGATGAAGGCTACGAAGTCAATCTTTCCCCGATGGGCGGTGACCGAGACGATGCGCTTGCCCCCCTTGGGTTCGACAGCCACGAACAGGTTGGTCGTTCCGTTACGCTCGTACTCGTAGTCCTGCTTGGTTGGTTGGTGCGATGCCATGGGCAGCGGCTCGCGGCTGTGGCCGATGAGTTGCAGGCTCTTCTCGTCAATGCAGATCACCGGCTCGGATCGGTTCACAGGTCGGGCATACAGCTCAAGCAGTGCGTACATGCGGGAACGGTAGTCCTCTGTCAGCGCGCCGATGCACCACATCACGCGACGCCAGGGCTTGAGATCGTTTTTTTGAGCATGCGCCGCACGGTCTCCCGGCTCACAGTGCCCATGCCGGGTTCTTGGCGAGCGGCACCGTTCGAGTTCGACCATCGTCCAGCGCTGGCGTCCCTTGGGTGGAGCCGAACATGCCAGGGCCGTCACTTGCGCCTCGGCGTTGGTGTCGTACCGGCACGGACGCCCTGAGCGCTCCACGTCGAACACCGCCAACTCCACGCCCCCTTGCAAATATGCGGCACGGGCGCGCCACACTGCAGTACGACCAATGCCCAACACCGCAATGATCTGTGCTTCGGGAATGCCACGGTCCAAGCATGACAACACATGTGCACGATTGACCTCTCTCGCCTGATGCAACCCCTTGCTGCGAATCTCCTCGATAACCAAGCGATCTTCCTCGCTCAAGTTCAGCGGCGTCTGTCGCATGACAACTCCCGTGTATGCCGGATGGCGATATATGGAGTGTAAACATGTTCCGTTATTTATGTGTCAATGTACTAGTGCATAGATGGACAGACAATGCGCGGCCGGCCTGTTGATCAAGCCGCCAGGCTGTAGAACTGCTGTGCCGCGGACATGGTTTGGCCCTCGGGGCAGCCCAACTGCCCCTTGCGGATCATGTGCATGGTTTCGATTCCGGCGATGATGATCCTGGCGCTCCAGAATGATTTGAAGCCCAGCATCGGTCGGGTGATCCGCTTGATGGCCCGGTGGTCCTGTTCGACGATGTTGTTGAGGTATTTGTTTTGACGCATCAGGATGTCGACGCAGGCGTCGGCCTTGACACTTTTAATGGCGGCCGTGTTGGCGCCACTCTTGTCGATGGTGATCTTTTCTGGCACATCGTGCAGGTTGATGGCGCGCTCAAGAAATCGGCGGGCAGCAGCCAGATCTCGCTTGGCCGTGAGTAGGAAATCCACCGTGTCACCCGCGCGGTCGACGGCGCGGTAGAGATACTTCCACTGGCCTGGAACTTTGATGTAGGTTTCATCCATGCGCCAGCTTCGACCCGCGGGGCGCTTGCGCAGACGGAACACGGCAGCAAGAACCGGCAGCACCTTGATCGCCCAGCGATGAACCGTGACGTGATCCACGAAAACACCGCGCTCCTGCATCATCTCCTCGATGTGGCGAAGGCTCAGCGGGTAAGCCACATACCAGCGCAGGCAGGTGAGCATCACCTCAAGCGGATAGTGCAGCCGTTTCAGGACCTTGCGCAGGCTGCTGTTGATCAGACTTTGGCGGAAATCAAGCATGGCCCAGATTGTCGTTTATGCTTACTGCAACAGAACCCCCCTGAGGGCTCAGCTGTAGCGGCGGGCAACGCTTTGTGCCGAGCAGGCCGGTTTGTCACTACCTTCACACTCGATTGTTATATCGAAGGTCATCTCGAAGCCTGCCATCCCATTAATCGGTGGCAAGGGCCCCATTGAAACGAGTTTGAAGCGCCCGCGCAGCCGGC
Organism: Novosphingobium sp.; assembly: GCA_020853995.1. GTDB lineage: Bacteria > Pseudomonadota > Alphaproteobacteria > Sphingomonadales > Sphingomonadaceae > Novosphingobium. The sequence continues at coordinate 3,473 of JADYXV010000360.1, read as the reverse complement.
TATTGACCTTCACCGGCGCGGGAAAGCGTACCTTGTTCAAGCCATAGTTCACACCCATTTTGATGTTCTGGATGTCAATGGCCTGTGCCGTCAACATAGGGATCAGCGCAAGGGTCAGGTAGCCATGCGCGATAGTGGAGCCATACGGACCGTCTGCGGCGCGCTTGGGGTCAACGTGGATCCACTGATGGTCACCAGTCGCCTCGGCGAACAGGTCAATGCGTCTCTGGTCAATGGTGACCCATTCACTCACCGCAATTTCTTGTCCAACACATGCCTGCATCGATTGCAGGGAATCAAATTGACGCATATCACACTTCTCCGGTTTATTTCATAGCACAAGCATTTGATTATTGACGGGGTGGGCATCACAATTCGGTAGCACGCCGGCAGCCGCTTGGTCGGTTGGAAATTTCTCGAACACGCTGGCTTCGGGAATATTCGGCAAGGGTGGCACCGGGGATAACCCAGTGCTGAGCAAGCAGCAACAACTGAACCGCCACCTGCCCAGATAGGATCCATACCTCGATTGGAACGTACTCCAATGCCACAGCTAACGCGGGAGAACTGCATCATAGTCTTCCGGGTTCTCAATCGACCTTCGCATCCGAGGACTTGACGATACGCCCCCACAATGGCAAGTCCTTTCGAACCAACTCTCCCAGCTGCTCGGGTGTGCTATACGCGACGTCAAAACCTTGGGCAGTAAATAGCTTAATCGTGTCAGGCATGAGCAAGATTTTCGCGATTTCGCTGTTGAGCCGGTTGACGATGTCGCGCGGCACTCCGGCGGGGGCCGCTACTGCGAACCAACCAACCGCTTCGCTGCCAGGGAAGGTTTCTGAAATCGTTGGCAAATTCGGCTCCCGCGTTAAGCGCTCGCGACCGGTCGTTGCCAACGCACGCAATTTGCCGGCCTGCAAGAACGGCTGCGATGTGACCACCAGATCAAACATGAAAGTGACACGACCTCCGAGCAGATCGGTCATCGCTGCCGCGGCTCCCTTGTACGGAACGTGGGTGAATTTCACTCCAGCGGCGCTAGCGAACATCTCCGCGGAAAGGTGACCCATGGAGCCATTTCCAGGGGAAGCATAATTGATCGAACCCGATTTGGCCTTGGCCGCGTTGACCAGGTCGGCAACCGTTTTGTACGGTTCCTTCGAATTGACTACCAGCACGTTGACATAATTGGCAAAGCGCGCGATTGGCGTAAAGTCTTTGATCGGATCGTATCCGAGGTTCGAGTATATGTGGGGAATGATCGCAAGCGTGCCGTTAATCGCCGTCCCGATCGTATAGCCATCGGCAGGCGCCTGCGCAAGCCGATGCGTGCCGACGCCGCCCGCCATGCCGCCCACATTCTCCACGACAATTGGTTGACCCAACGCTGCCTGCAGCTTGTTAGCCATGAACCGGCTGATAACATCGGTCGACCCTCCCGGCGGGTAGGGGACAATCCATTTGATTGGCTTGGATGGCCATACTCCGTCCTGTGAGTAAGCTGGCATTCCCGTACACAGGGATAGCGCGATGGCGCTACCGATGACTGCTTTCAAGAAGATTCTCTTCGACATGATTCTTTCCTTTATGGTTGGATATCTATAGTTACTGGCAAGCCGGCCTTAACCGGCAGATGATGCAAGGGCGTCTGTCGGCCGCGGTACGATCAGCGCATCGAGCGCAAATGCGCCCTGACCGCGCGGCATGACAACGAACGGATTGATGTCTATTTCGGCTATCGTGTTCCGATTAATCGCTGCAAAGCGCGACAGACAGGACAAGGCACGCGCCAGCGCTGCAATATCCGCCGGCGGCGCCCCGCGCGCGCCTTCAAGAATTCCGTAGCCGCGTATTTCTCTCACCATTGAAAGAGCCTCGTCCTCATCAAACGGGGCAAGCCGGAACGCGACGTCCCGCATCACTTCCACATGCACGCCGCCGAGCCCGAACATCACCACCGGGCCGAACACCGGGTCACTAAAGACACCGCAAATTGTCTCGATTCCGCCGTTGCACATCGGGGCGATCAGCACCCCGGCGAGTCGCGCGTCAGGCCGCATTTTTGCGATCCGATCAAGCATTGCTTTTGCTGCGCTGGCGGCCGCGTCAGGCGACAGCAGGTTGAGAATCACACCGCCGACTTCGGTTTTGTGGGCGATATCGGGCGAAACAATCTTGAGCACGACGGGGCAACCCAGCTCGGCCGCGGCCAGCCTGACGCCTTCGGCATCCTGGACGATACGTTCGGCGAGAACCGGAATACCCGCCGCCGCCAACAGATTCTTGGCGACATGCTCGTCCAGCGTGGCCAACGACTCCGCGGAAAGAGGCGAAGCAGAAAGGCCGGCGCTTTGCCCCGTTGCAGCCGGTGCGCCGGCGCGCTGATCGTCGGACAAGGCGGCGAATGTTGCGCCAAACGACGCCAGCGCTGCAATGGCTTTGACTGCGCGATTTACGTCTTCAAACACCAGAAAGCCCGCCTGTTCGAACCGCTGCACCACGTCTGCGGGCGCCACGAACGACAATACGATCAGCCGTCCCGGAAAGTGCTCGCGCAACGCGGAGAACGTTTTAAATAGCGGCTCCCTCATTGCCGCCGTGGCCGGCGCGCTGGACAGGAAACACACAATCGCCCCATAACCGCCGTCGGTAAGTGCAATTTCGAGACAACGGTCAAGCAACGTCTTGTCATTGACCGCTTGCGCGGTCACATCGATCGGATTACCGACAGCCGCGAACGGCAGCATGGGTTTGATACGTGCCTGAGCATGGTCGGGCAAGGGCGGAACTTCGAGTCCGCAGGCTTCGGCCGCATCCGACATCTGCACGCCAAGCCCCCCGGAGATGGTAACAATGCCGAGCCGCCGGTTGGGCGGAAAGACGCCATGCGCGCAGGCCATAGCGACATCGAGCATTTGCTCGATGCTGTCGGCGCGGAAGACGCCATACTGGCGCAACACGGCGTCGTATACGGCGTCTTCGCCGGCCAGTGCGCCAGTGTGTGACGCGGCAGCACGTGCCCCGCTGCTTGACCGCCCGACCTTGAGCATGATCACGGGCTTGCGGCTGCGCCGGGCTGTTTCAAGAGCCCGGATGAAGGTAGTGCCATCCCGGATTCCTTCGGCATATACCACGATTACCTTGACGTCCTCCGACTGCGCCAGCCAGAGAATGCACTCGGACACATCGACATCGGCCTCGTTGCCCGTGGTAACCCAGTAATGGATGCCGATCCCGCGCTGCTTGCACAAGTAGCTGAGATGTCCGCCGCACGCTCCGCTTTGGCTCGCAATGGAGATCGGGCCGGGTAATATCGCACCGTTGTCGAACGCCCCGGCGAATGTGCCGAAAAAGCCCGTTTTGGCGTTAAATGCCCCGAGACAATTCGGCCCCAGAATGCGCATGCCGGAACGACGTGCGATGCGGCGAATTTCGTGTTGGCGCGCCGCCCCTTCGTCGTCGGTTTCGGC
>JADYXV010000359.1 GCA_020853995.1 Novosphingobium sp. | reverse complement strand
TCGGTTGCGATCAGCGCGTGGCCGAACGTCGTGGCGATCAAGGGTTCGTTATTGGTGGCGGCCACCGCTTTGCGCAGGGGAACGATTGCTTCGGCAGGGCGGCCGGATTCAAGCAGTATCTGCCCTTCCAGTTCCAGAAAGAACGGGTTGTTCGGGTCTGGCGCAATCAGGGCCTTGGTTTCTTCCAGCGCCTGGTCGGCATAGGCCTCCTTGTGAAACGCATAAGCACGGGCATAGCGGGCGGGAATGTCGTTCAGGTATGCCGGATAGGCGCGCAGAGTGTCTTGTGGATCGGCCAGATAGCCATAAAGCTTGGCCTTCACCCTTTGAAACCGCGCTTGCAGTTCGGCAGGAGGCGGGGTGTTCCAAGCTGGGTCTTGTTCGTACGTGTCTTGCAGCGTGGCAAGGCGGTCAGACGTCATCGGGTGGGTGCGGTAAAATTCTGCATCGGGATTGGCGCTGGCATTATAGCCATAGCGGAATTCCTGATTTTGCAGCTTCTTGAAGAATTCAATCGAGCCACGCCCGGAAAGGCCCGCTTTTGAAAGGAACTCTGCACCTGCCGCATCGGCTGATGACTCCTGCGCGCGGCTGAACGCCAGAAACTTGCCCATAGCGGCCTGCTGGCCCGCCATGAATACGCCCATCGCCGCGTCGGGCGATCCGGCAGCAGCAGCGAGGCCGCCCAACAGCAGGCTGAGGACGGTGATACCGGTAGCGGGCTTCATGCCTTCGTCAAAGCGGATGATGTGGCCGCCGGTAATGTGGCCCAGTTCGTGCGCGATCACGCCTTGCAGCTCGTTGACGTTGTCTGCCGCGCCGATCAGGCCTGAATGGATATAGATTGCTTGCCCGCCCGCAACGAAAGCGTTGATCGAGCCATCGTTAAGCAGCACCAGATCCACCGCGCGCGGATCAAACCCGGCCGCTTTGAAAATCGGTGCGCCCGCATCACGGAACAGGGCCTCTGTCTCGGCATCGCGCAGCACCGATTGCGCGGTGGCGGGCTGAAGGCATAGCGACAACGCGGCAAAGCCGGTTGCCAGTTTGGCCAGAAGCCGGTTCAACGGGGGGACAATAAATCGCACGATGCGAAGACTATCGGTCCTGCCGATGAACTGCAACTGAAGCAGGCGCGGTAACTTTTGCCAGAAACGGCAAAACGGTATCAAGCGTTCGCCTGTCGCGAGAAAATGGCCGGGCGAATTGCATGATGATGCCTTCATGCGTCACCCCTTCCAGCAGGACGGGGGTGTTGGGCACTCCGGCAGCGGTCAGTCGCTGGGCGAGGGCTTTGGAATTGCGCGGCTTTACCCGCGTGTCGGCATCGCCTGTCACCAGCAGCATCGGCGGCGTAACGCGGCGGACGAAGTTGATCGGCTGGGTCAGCGCGGGATCGGGTGCAGAGCCGAAACTGTTGATCGTGGCATCTGTATCGAACGGGAAAAAGTCAAACGGACCGGCCAGCGCCACAGTGCCCCGGATGGCTCGATCGTCCAGGCCTGCGCTTTTCAGCCATTGCGGATCAAGCGTTAGCATCGCCACGTTGTAGGCACCGGCAGAATGCCCCATCAGGGCAATTCTGGCCGGATCACCGCCATGCTTTGCGCCATTATCGTGCACCCAGCGCAGCGCGCTTGCGCCATCTTCCAGCATGGCCGGGAAGCGGGCCTGCGGATAGAGCCTGTATCCTGCCAGCACCACGGCATAGCCTTGTGCACACAAGGTTCGGGCGATGAAGCGGTAATCACGGGGATCGCCACTGGCCCAACTGCCGCCATGTATGAACAAGACAACCGGCAATGGGCCATTGGTGCCCTGCGGCAGAAACATTTCCAGCTTCTGCGCAGGGTCCGGTCCGAACTGCGCGGCGGCCACTTGCCGGATCGCACTGTCACCACCGTTTAGCAGTTTGTCTCCGCCGTTGAGCACGGCCACGGCGTTGGTCTGCAAGGCATGACGAAACGCGACCAGACCAAGAACGCCAAGCAGGATCAGCGAAACCGCCGTCCAGCCGATCCAACCCATGCGCCACTTGCCCTTCGTCACCCTTGCCATGACGCATGGGCTAGCAGGCGCAAGTGGCTGCAAAAAGCGGCTATTGCCCGATCAGGTTGCGGGCCGCGCGTTCGAACAGAGCGGCATCTTCCATCACGTCACCGACCATGGCTATTTCGCCATTTTCAAGGCGGCGCACCAAAACCAGCGCGAATTCTGCCCCAGCGGCGGGGGCAATTTCGGAAACCTTGCGTTGGGGCAGCGCCCGCAACGATTCGACCAGCGCTTCGGGGCCACGTTTGGCCAGCGCCTTGCCAGCTTCCTCGCGACGCATGCGGCGTTCGGTATTGACCACGCCCTTCAATCCGCCCGGAGCCTCGGCCAGATAGGTTCCCAGTTCACCACGCTTCAGCCCGATGCGCTGGGCATGGGTGAGGGCAGCAGCATATTCGGTTAGACGTGTCTTGTCATAATCTGCCCCGAACACCAGCTTCACCACCGGAGTCATCGGCGCGCGTTCCTGCATCGTCAGGCCCGCATCTTCCAGCAGTTCGGCAAAATCATCGGGTGCGTTTTGTGCAGCCAGGGCAAAGTCCCACGCGCGGCCAATCGCGGCATAAAGCGCGCTGCGGGTGCGATCCTCGTTCGAATTGGCAATGTGCGCCAGATCACGTGCCGAAGCCAGCCAGTCGGCCAGAGCTTCGGGTTCGTCTTGCGGCAGTTCCACGAACGGTGAAACAGTGGTTTCATCCAGCCCGAACGCCGGTTCCGGAAACAGGGCAAGGTCCAGCACAGCCGGCCCATCGGCCCATGCATCGCTGGCTTCGATCAGCGAACGGCGCGAGGAGGCCTTTGGCAATGGCGTATCAAGCACCTGACCGATTGCCAGCAGCAGTTCATCGGTGGTGGCCTGATCTGCCAGTTCTTTCCAGTTGATCACGCCCATGATGTAATCGATCTGCAAACCGTCGGACGAGAACGGCAGCAGGATACCGCGATAGAGAATCGTGCGGCCATGCTGGTTGACGAATTCGGCTTCGAACCCGATCGGGGCCTGATTGGCAATGATTTGCATGTAATGATCGGTGATGCGCGAAAGCAGCGAGCGTCCCGGAACCTGGCTCAGTCGCTCAATCGAACTTTCCGTGCCGCATTCCTCGGCAAGCAAGGCACCGACAAACTTGATCGCCGGGTCTTCGATGCCGTCATCGAAATGCAGCAGCACCGCGTTGTCGGCAAAGTCGGGATAGACGCCGTCCAGCAGCGTGGTGACCGTTGGGAACGTCCCGTCGCCCAGCAGGCCAGCCCAGTAATTGTAGGCGCGCACTTGCATGCGGCGTTCGTCCTGCCCGACCGGCGACGGTGGCGGTTCGCTGATGGCTTCGTCTTCGTAACCCGAAAGATCGAGTTCCGTATCGGCATCGTTCGGGTCAAATCCGCGCAGCGTATCCATCAGGTTCACCAAATCCCCTTGTGTGGGACCGGCTTGGCGCAACTTTGTAAAAATGTGCTTA
>JADYXV010000358.1 GCA_020853995.1 Novosphingobium sp. | reverse complement strand
CGCGACTATGTGAACAAGAACCGCTTTCCCGGCGTGGTGCTGGGCCTTTCAGGCGGGATCGATTCCGCCATTTGCGCGGCCATCGCGGTGGACGCGTTGGGTGCGGATCGCGTGTGGTGCGTGATGCTGCCAAGCATCTATACCAGCCAGGAAAGCCTGGATGATGCGGAAGGCTGCGCCAAGATGCTGGGCGTGAAGCTGGATACCGTGCCGATCAATCCGGCGGTTCTAGGCTTTGAGGAAATGCTGGCCCCCGTGTTTGCGGGCAAGCAAGCCGATACCACCGAAGAGAACATCCAGTCGCGTATCCGCGGCGTTACGCTGATGGCACTATCCAACAAATTCGGCCCGATGCTGGTGACCACCGGCAACAAGAGCGAGATGAGCGTGGGTTATGCCACGATTTATGGCGACATGAATGGCGGTTATAACCCGCTGAAGGACGCCTATAAAACGACCGTCTTTGCGGTTTCGCAGTGGCGCAATGGCAAGCGCCCCAAGATCGGGCTTGGACCTGATGGCCCGGTGATGCCCGAACGCATCATTACCAAACCGCCCAGCGCGGAATTACGCCCGGATCAGAAGGATTCAGATTCGCTGCCACCTTACGATGTGCTGGATGCGATCCTGACAGGGCTGGTCGAAAACGAAAAGTCGGTCGATCAGATCGTAGCCGAAGGGTTTGACCGGGCAACAGTCGTGCGGATCGAACGCTTGCTGAACCTTGCGGAATACAAGCGCCGCCAAGCCCCTCCCGGGGTGAAGCTGGGTTCGCGCAATTATGGCCGCGACCGGCGTTACCCGATTACGCATGGCTTTCGCACCGGCTGACTTATTGCGAATGATTCGCATTGACGTAAAGTCACGGCGAGCCTAACTTGCGATTCATTCGCAAGAAAGGAATCCTTATGCCAACAAGCGGCTCAGCCACCCAGTTTTCGGCAACAATCGAAAAACTCGCCCGACCCCGCGATGTGCGTGGCTTAACGCTAAACGGGTTGCACATGGTCATGGCCATGCGACTTTGCGCGCTGTTCGATCACGCGGGGCGCGATCCGGTGCCCGATCTTGCGCGCCGCTATCGCAGCATCGAGGCGGCTTGCGCGGTGCACGGGCTGGTGCAGACGATCAAACAGGTCTGGCCAGAACCGTTCATGGTCAACCGCCCGTGCTGCCATGCGATGACGCCGGATGAGGTGACACTTTCGGCGCTGGTGCGCAATGCGCGATCTGGCAATCGTGCCGGCTTTGCGCAGGCGGTCGATGGCTTTGTGCGGGCAGAGCGCCACCCTGCCCTTTATGAGACAACTGTTCACGCGGTTGCACTGCTCCCTTCCCCTTGAGCGCGGTTGGCGATAGGGCGGGCAGCATGACTACGGTAACGCGCTTCGCCCCTTCACCCACCGGCAAACTGCATGTCGGCAATGTCCGCACCGCCCTGCACAACTGGCTGCTGGCCAAAAAGACCGGCGGTAAGTTCCTGCTGCGGATCGATGATACCGATGCCGAACGCAGCCGCGAGGAGCATGTCGATTCCATCCGTGCCGATCTGGCGTGGCTGGGGCTGACGGTTGATGGCGAGGAGCGCCAATCGCTGCGCTTTGAAATCTATGAGCGGGAATTTCAGCGGCTGGTTGATGCTGGCCGGATTTACCGCGCCTATGAAACATCGCAAGAGCTTGATCTGAAGCGCAAAGTGCTTCTGGGACGCGGGTTGCCGCCGATCTATGACCGCGCTGCGCTAAAGCTGACCGAGGCCGACCATGCGGCGAAGGAGGCGGCGGGGGAAAAGCCGCATTGGCGCTTTATGCTGGATCATGACCAGCCTATCACGTGGGACGATGGCATTCGCGGGGCGCAGAACTTCGATGCCCGCCAGATGTCTGATCCGGTGATCCGCCGCGCCGATGGATCGTGGCTTTATATGCTGCCATCGGCGATCGACGATATTGCGATGGGCGTGACCGATGTTTTGCGCGGCGAAGACCACGTTTCGAACACTGCGACGCAGATCCAGATGTTCAGTGCATTGGGAGCAACGCCGCCGCGCTTTGCCCACGAGGCGCTGCTGACAGGCTCCGAGGGCAAGCTTTCCAAGCGGCTGGGCGCGCTGGGCATGGCGGATTTCCGCGAACAAGGGATTGAACCCGAAGCCATCGTGACGCTGCTGGCGCGACTGGGCACGTCCGATCCGGTTGACCCGACGCTCGATGTTGATGCGCTGGCCTCCAGCTTTGACCTGTCCCGCTTTGGCCGTGCGCCCGCGCGGTTTGACGAGGCAGACCTGCACCGTGTCAATGCGCAGATCGTGCACCGCCTGCCCTATGCCCGCGTGGCGCATTTGTTGCCCGAGGGCATGGGCGAAATGGCGTGGGAGGTGATCCGCCCCAATCTTGCCCATATCGATGAGGCCAAAGGCTGGTGGCAGGTTGTGACGGGGCCGGTTTCCGCTCCCGCGTTTGATGTTGAGACGCGTGCATTTCTGGATCAGGCCGCCACTGTTGCGGCATCGCTCGATTGGGCCAGCGATCCGTGGCGGGCGCTGACAGCGGCATTGAAGGACAGCACCGGACGCAAGGGCAAGACGTTGTTTTTGCCGCTGCGTCAGGCGCTTACCGGACAGGACCACGGACCTGAAATGGCGGCGCTGCTTCCCTTGATTGCGCAAGACGAAGCGGTGCGCCGCCTTTCGGCCTGAGTTACTCGACCGTCACCGATTTGGCCAGATTGCGCGGCTGATCCACGTCGGTGCCTTTGGCGACGGCGACGTGATAGGCGAGCAATTGCACCGGCACGGCATAGACCAGCGGCGCGATCAGCGGGTGGACGCGTGGCATTTCGATGGTGGCAAGACACCCCTCGCCCGCCTCGGCAATGCCCTCTGCGTCAGAAATCAACACAACCTTGCCCCCGCGCGCGCGCACTTCCTGCATGTTTGAAACGGTCTTTTCGAACAGCGGGCCTGACGGGGCGAGCACGATCACCGGAACCTGATCGTCGATCAGGGCGATGGG
>JADYXV010000357.1 GCA_020853995.1 Novosphingobium sp. | reverse complement strand
GGCAACGGCTTGCCGCAGATCCCGGCAAAGGCAGCGTGGTGGCGATGCGGGAGTGTATCAGCGGCACGTCCGCCACTGCCCACACCCTGCCGATGCGCAAGCTGATCCCCCTCCTTCTTGCAACCTTGCTGGTCAGCGGCTGCGGCATGCTGTATCGCCAGCCGATCTTCCAGGGTAATTTGCTGGAAAAATCGGCGGTTGACCAACTGCAGGCTGGGCTGGATCAGCATCAAGTGATGACACTGTTGGGCAGCCCGTCGGTACAAGACCCGTTCCACCACAATCGTTGGGATTACGTGGCCAGCCAGCGCATCGGCCGGCACGGCGCGCCGCAGGTCAAAACCATGACCCTGTGGTTTGAAAACGGCAATCTGACCCGCTGGGAAGGCGACTACTTCCCTGAGCAAGATTCCGAGTTGGCTAAAAATTCGGTGCGCTACTTCGGCCCGAATCTGGCCAAGGATAACGACAAGAAAAAACGCCGCTAACGCCGCTTTGCGCGTTCAGCGCGCAATCGGCGCGCCTGCTTGGGGTCGATGAGGAGTGCCCGCAGCAGTTCGATGCGATCACCCGGATGCAGGCGGGTGTCGGCTTGCGCGGCCACTCCAAACACGGCAATCGCAACAAACTCTGTATCCAGCTGCCAGTTGGCTGCCGCCAGAGCATCGGCTACGCACGCATTTTCGTTTACCTCAACCAGCATGCTGTCGGCACGCTTGGGCCAAGCCCGCAACAACTGCACTTGCATCAGCGTGAACCTTTGTCCGCTTCGCGCACGAAGTCATCCACCATGCGATCGGCCAAGCTTTGCATTCCAATGGCCAAAGCCGGCCCCAACAGCCGACTTTGCGGTTCAAAATCCAGGCGCAACATGACTTTGCACGCACACTCATCCAGCGCATGAAATTCCCAACGCCCCAGCAGCTGCCGAAACGGGCCATCGCGCAGCGCCATGTCGATATGGTGCGGCGGGCTAAGCTGGTTCTCGGTGGTAAACCATGTATGGAAGCCGGCGATGCCCAGCTCCAGTCGTGCCAACACGCGCAGCTCGCTGGATTCCATTACCTGGGCTTGATGGCACCACTCGAACCGGCTCGGATACGCGTCAACATCATAGACCAACGCGAACATGTGCGCGGCGGAATGTTCAACAAGGGCACTACGTTGAATAACAGGCATCGAAAGATCCAGACAAGCCGACTGCCCCGCAGCGTGGACGAATCAGCGAGAATAACGGAATGAACAAGAAGAATGCCAAGGATAAGCCAAACGGCGGCGGCACCATCGCCCTGAACAAGCGTGCCCGTCATGAGTACAGCCTAGAAGAAAAATTCGAAGCTGGCCTCGCCCTGCAGGGCTGGGAGTTGAAATCCATTCGCGCTGGTCGCGCCAATATCGTGGATGCGTATGCGGTGGTGCTGCAAGGTGAGTTGTTTCTGATTGGCGCGCAAATCACACCACTCATCCAAGCCTCCACTCATGTGGTAGCCAATGACCGCCGTACCCGCAAACTGCTGCTGCACCGGCGCGAAATCGACATGTTGATCGGCCGGGTTCAGCGGGATGGCTACACACTGGTACCCACTGCGCTGTATTGGAAGGGCAATAAGGTCAAGGCCGAGTTGGCACTGGCACGTGGCAAGCAAAGCCACGACAAGCGCGAAGCCAGCAAGGAGCGCGACTGGAACCGCGAGAAGCAGCGCCTGCTGCGGCGGCATAACAAGGACGCGTAACCTGTGCCCCGCTGGGCGGGCCAGTTGAGCGTGTGATCACGACGACTGGCTGACTCACTCCATCGCTCTGCCCATAGCAAAACGGCCACCTTGCGGTGACCGATTACGCGTTGCTTGCATGTTCCGATTCTGAAGTGGCGTCCCCACGGGGATTCGAACCCCGGTCGCTACCGTGAAAGGGTAATGTCCTAGGCCTCTAGACGATGGGGACAAAACCGGAAACAAGTTGTAAAGGTGGTGGAGCCAAGCGGGATCGAACCGCTGACCTCCTGCATGCCATGCAGGCGCTCTCCCAGCTGAGCTATGGCCCCACGGGGCTGGAAAGACGCGCATTCTGCGGGGTAAACCCAGAGCCGTCAAGCGTTTTTCAATATTTTTTCTGCAGCGCATCATCCAATCCACGCAAGGTGGTCACGCCATGCCCCTGTTCGGCCAAATATTGCAGCCATTTACCCAGGAACGTATTCATCCGCAGGCGGTGATTGAGGATGCGCTGTGGCGGTGGATACATGCCAATGACGTCTTGCCAGCGCCTTCCTGCGTAGCAATGGGTGGCTTCAACTTGTTTGGCATCGTGGTACAGGCGCAGATTGGCGGAAGGATCGACCATGCCGGTGTGTGGATCCACCAGCCCGTAGCTCATGCGCAGCTCGGTGGTGTAGGCGTGCTGCTCGATGACGTCGATGTGCACATCCAGGCCATCGCCAATCGATGAAACATAACTGCCGCAGGCCAGTTCACCGGCTTCAAACAGGCGTTGCAGGCGCGTGTGGTTTTCGGAATACAGCCCCATCAACCAACCAAAACGGCTGAGTGTGGGCAGTGTGCTGCGGCGGGCGATGGCAAGACTCATGGCTTGATCCTACACACGCGGCAGGCATTGCAACAGGATTGACGAGCGCACGGATCAGGCCTAGCGTGAAAGAGGTTGCTGGGCATGGCTTCAGAACATC
>JADYXV010000356.1 GCA_020853995.1 Novosphingobium sp. | reverse complement strand
GCCCGCAACCCCGGTACGGTCAATAGCATCCGGCCTGGCCCTTTGTGGACAGGGATTGCCGGAAGCGGATTTGTCCTGACGCCGGTTGATCCTGTGCGCATCACAGCCAAACCCGCGATACGGCTGATCACACCGCCCAACCAATACTTCACGCATAACCTGCTGGTGGGCGTGATTGCAGGGGCGAATCACGGCGGCACACTGCTTGACAACCTTGGTCTTGAAAAAGTGGTGGCGCATTATGAGGGCCGCAGTGTCGACATACTGGCGCCTTCCTATCAGGAGATCACTGATGCGAACGGCATAACGCGCCGCTACTTTGGCTGGTGGATCACTTTGACGCGGTCAGGACCGGGCCATGCCAATTTGTATTTCGAAGCCGTGCCCAAAGATGCTTCGATGCAAGCGCGCGTCATCGGTCCGTGGCAATTCAGCCCGCAAACCGCATTGCATGACCGGCAACTGTTGGTAGCGCCAAGCCAGCCGGTAATTGCAGGTGCGCGCTATCAATCCATCGGGGCGGCACTGGGCTTTTTGGCGCAAAGCAACGCGCAGAACCCGCTGATCACAATCATCGAAAGCGGCACGTATGATATTGCCCCGTTAAGTGCGGCTTATCAGGGCAGAGGATACTGCAAGATCTCGGCGCAAGTGCCGATTACGATTGGCAAGGCGGGGTACACCACGGATTCTGCCGCGCTGTTGCGGCCAAGGTGGGACGGATTACGCTTTTCCGGTGCCAACATCACCATCGATGCACGCTTTGTTTCAGCGATTTATCAAGAAGTGGCAACGGGCAGGCAGCACTGGCTGGATGGCATAACGGTGACCAACAGTGCCGGCCGCTATGCACCGTGGCGTGGTGGCACGCGTCCGCTGGGGCATTTTGTGCGCAACAATGCATGGTTCACCGAATGCACGATCAGCGCGCTTTCGAACCCCTGCGTCAACGCCAGTCTGGTGCGCGGCTGCGTGCTGGAAGGTGGCTATGGCGATGTGGCAACCGATGCTGCTTGCGTGGTGCATACAAGCACGAACGACTGGGACAGCAGCGATGGCTGGACGCTGGACGTGCCGAGCATGACGGTGGCGTATAGCGGAACGGAAAGTACGGCGACGCTTGCCATTTCCGGCGGAAATGACAGTTCCGCCAGAACCATCACAGCCACATGGGGTCTGAACAGTGCGGTGCTGATGGTGGGCAGTACCGAGGCATTGATGGCGGCGAACCGCTATTGGGTGAGCGATGTGGCCAACTGGCTGAACGGGCTTGGTGCCGGGTTTTCCGCAACGGTTCTTGACAATACGCGGCGCGCGTCGGCGCTATCGATTGCAGGACTGAAAGGTGCGCCCTTTGCCGCGCGCGACGTGAAAGCTGCGCCGCTTTCGCTGGTCACGATGTTCGACCAGCATACGGACTGGTTCCAGCAGAACAATGCAGGGATGCTGGAAAACTGCATCCTGGCCAACAATGTGTCGACCGGCATAGTCGGGCAGGATGTGTTTCTGACCGCAAGCGGCGGGACCAAGGATTTCCTGATATTCAACAACGCCTTCGACAACAAGTTGACGACCGGCAGCTATAGCAACAACGCATTTCTTGCGAGCCAGTTTGCCAGGGCGCACAGCCATGTGGTGATCGCGCATAATTCCTGGGCGTCACAAGGCGTCCTGCTCCGTGGCGATCAGGCTTATGCGCCCGACGGCTATTGTCTGTTTGCCAATAATGCGGTGAGGGACATTGTCTGGATGGGGGGTGGCAGCCCGCCTGCAAGCATTATCGGCAACCATTTGCAGCAAGGGGCGGCCGGTGGTGCGATTGGCAGCAATACAACCGTTGGCGGACTGCAGAGCGATTGTTTTGCCGATAGCGGTGCTGGGGCGTTTGGTGCGCGCGGACCGTTACAGGCAAGCCGGAAGCAACCCGTCGTGGCGCTTGACCGGACGGGCCGCAATCGCGGTGCGGCCGACGCCGTGGGATCGGAAGCGTTTTTTACAGCCGAAGTTGTCGAACCGGCACAGCCTGCCATCGGGTCTGTGCAATTCCCGCCGTTCAACCGCCAGTACGATGGAATTGCGGGCACCATTTCCTATGCCAATAGCGGCCTTGTGCAGACGCCCTTGCTGGCTTCGGGATCTCCCGGCGCGTTCTTCATCATGCTGCAAGTGCCGCATGAGCGGACGAATTTGAACCGCGAATACCGCGTCATGGGCAATGGCGCGACGGGTTCTTCGCAGATATTCAGCCTGAGCCATTATGGCGACAATCATTTCGATGGCCCCCGCCACGACGAGATACGCTGGCGGTCAAGAGGATCGGCGGGCGATCTGGTGGATGTGTCGGTTGATGTGCAATTGCGGGCAAGCCAGTGGCAGTTGATAGTGGTTACTTGCGATGGCGCGGGCAATTTTTCCATTGCCAGTTATGCACCGGGCACAGCCAAAATTGCCGGCACCGTGCAAAGCAGTTCCACCCACAGCCTGAATGCGCTGGCCGGAACGCACGTTTCGCTTGGCGATACCGTAAGCGGCGCGCCCGGTCCGGCGCCTTATGCCGCACCCGCCGGCGCGTTTGATGGCGCAGTGGCCTTTCACGGCTTTGTGCTGGGAGATGCCGGAGATGATGCCAAGTGGCAGGCCATTTGCGAAGGGGCGGACATTGCCCAGACGCTGGATGCGGCTACCGCATTCCGGCTTATGCGGGATTACCGCAATGGCGGCGCAACCGCGCAATCGCTTGCCCCCATCCTGCCGGGTGACATCACCGCAGCCGGTACGATTTACGGGACAATCCACGGCGGTGGCAGCGTGCCCTATGCACAAGCAGACCGGTATCTTCACGTTGACCGCTTGCCCGACGGGTACGTGCTGTGCCCGCCAGACGGCGAGGATTTTGGCACCGTCCAGTTGACCGGCCGCAGTTCGGGCCTGATCGGGGCTCTGTTTGGCCGGATCATCGCAGAAGATGGAGAGATGGTTGTTCCGGGCTTTGTCATTGGCGAAGTTGGGCCAGACATCAACTTTGCGCTCAAACTTCCGCCGTTTGCGGGCTGGGGTTATCTTGAGCTTTGGGCAGAAAGCCAGCCAGCGCTTGTCCATCGCATGAACAGCCGGATCGGTTGTGGCGACAAGTTGAGGGTGATCGGGCAAAGTCAGGCTTTTCTGATGCTGAATGCGGGCAACGTAACGCTTGCCCCGACCGGCCTTGCCAGCTTTTGCGGATTTATCGGCAATGTGGCTGATCCCGATGATACGACCACAGCCCCCGTGCCCCGGTTCAGCACGAGCGCGCGGCCACAATTGTTCATCATCCCGCAGCAAATGACCAATGCCTATAACGGGGTGACGGCCATTGCCCAGCGTGTTGGCGAACACAATCAAGGGCGCGCTGTATCGGTTATCGGATGCGCCATTCCGGGTACGTCGGCGCGACACTGGATTGATGATGCCGCAACGCAACGCCAATGGGCAATCGATGTAGAGGTTGCCGACATGGCAGGACGTGACCGCGTACCGGGGTGGGTTTGGTATTCTGCCGACGCGGGATATGATTACCGCCAGATTCTGGACGCGGTGGTATTTGGAACCGGACCGTATGCAGCCAACCGCACTTTGTTTGACGGATCAATTCAGGTGGCCGGTTACAAGCTGGGCGTTTGCATGCCAACGCGAGCAACATCGACTAATGACTGACCGTTCGACTTCGACGAATTCGGTTTTCGCCGCACATATTCGCAACAAGGGCAGAT
>JADYXV010000355.1 GCA_020853995.1 Novosphingobium sp. | reverse complement strand
GACCTTGGTGGATCCCTCCTCCGCTACCATCCGCACGCTTCCACAAAAGTCCGCATACCACCGATATCAAGGGGCAAATGCCTGTGTGCTCGTCACTTCAGAAAATGCGACAATCTTGCCTGCTACCTAGAAAGCTACCTAGCGATGGAGATCAGCTTGAGCCACTTCTGAAGAAGCGGTTCAAGGCTTTGATATAAAGAGGAAAAATGGTGGACGCACTAGGGCTCGAACCTAGGACCCGCTGATTAAGAGTCAGCTGCTCTACCAACTGAGCTATGCGTCCATTGCCATCCGGCAATCCCGTTCGGGAGCAGCCCCCTTAGCGTTTTTCTGGACCCTGCCAAGCCCCAATTTTGCTTTTTTGCGACGGCGATCCTGATTGGTACGCTGGATGCTTATGACAAGCTGCGGGGGGCGACGCGGTTCCAGCGTTCAACAGCCATGATCGTGCCGATACAAATCATGTTGGTCATCATTGATGATCCGCCATGGCTCATCCACGGCAACGGGATGCCGACGACCGGGGCAAGGCCCATGACCATCATCAGATTGATGCACCTGTAGAAGAAAATGGTCATGACCATGCCTGCTGCCAGCAGGCGAGGAAACCGTTCGGGCGCGTTCAGCGCCACTTTCAGGCCCCAGCGGAAAATCAGGCCGAAGACGGCCAGCACGAACAGCCCGCCAATCATGCCCCATTCCTCAGCCATCGTTGAAAAAACGAAGTCCGTATGGGATTCAGGCAAATAATTGAGGTGGCTTTGCGATCCGTCGCCAAACCCCTTGCCGAAGACACCGCCCGATCCGATGGCGATCTTTGACTGGGTGATGTGATAGCCTGTCCCTAAAGGATCACTTTCGGGATCAAGGAATACCAGCACGCGGTTGCGTTGATAGCCGTGCAGCAGCGTAAAGAAAGCCAGCGGCGCGATGACGAGCATCGCCGCACCAGCGCCCAGAAACCAGCGTAGCGGCAATCCGGCAAGGAACATGACCACAACCGCGCCGAACGTGATCGACAAGCCCGTACCAAGATCAGGCTGGAGCATGACCAGTCCTGCCGGAACGCCCAGCAGCACCGCAGCAGGGCCAAGCGCGCGCCAGTTCTGTGTCTCGCCAACCGGCAGCACGGAATAAAACCACGCCAGCACCAGCACGATGCCCGGCTTCATCAGTTCCGATGGTTGCAGCGTCATGAAGCCAAGATTGAGCCAACGCTGGCTGCCACCGCCAATCCCGCCGATCAATTCAACCAGGATCAACAACAGGCACAGGACGACATAGACCGGGATTGCCATTTTCCGGAACAGTTCTTGCGGCAGCCGGGCGATTACCATAGCCATAACCAGAAAGACCGAAAAGCGCACGAGATGCGACATCGACCACGTTTCAAACCGTCCGCCAGCCGCTGAATAGAGCACTGCAGCGCCAAAGCCGACCAACGCCATCAGCGGGATCAACACCCCCCAGGGCTGACGCGCGATGGCGGCCGGAACATACGCGCGGGGCATCATGGCTGCACCTGCGGCGTTGCTGCTGCCGGGCTTCCGGATGGGTTGGTGGCAGGCGCGGTTCCCTGTGGCGCGGTAGCCACAGGTTCCGGACGCGGAGATGCGGCGTCGGTCTGGACGATGGCGGGCGCGGTATCGCGTTTGCGCGCTTGTTCGGCCTGTTCGGTCAGTTCTTCATCATCAGGTACCGGTTTTGGCGCGCTGCCGCCATATTGTGCGGCAAAGCTGTCGTAGCGCGCAGACATGCGCTGCTGCACATTGCCGCCCCATTGCTTTTCGAATTCGTCGAGCACCGCCATCGCTTTGTCTGGCGCGAAAAGATACGTCATCACGTCACGCGCAATAGGATAGGCGGCACCTGATCCGCCACCATGTTCAATGATTACCGCGCAAGCGTATTTGGGCTTATCGAACGGGGCAAAGGCGATGAAGTGGCCGTGATCGCGATACTTCCATGCGCCGCTTTTGCCATTGGCGACGTTGAGGCCGACGACTTGGGCGGTGCCGGTTTTGCCTGCCATCAACACATCGTCAATCGGCAGCTTTGCGCGTCCTGCTGTGCCGCGCCCGTTGACCACTTCGCTCATCGCCGAATGGATGAAATCAAGGTGATCCTGCCGGAAGCCCATGGACTTTACAGGGGGGGCTTTGCGGTCCAGCACCAATCTCGGCATGACTTCGCGGCCGGATGCAATGCGCGAGGCCATGACCGCCTGTTGCAGCGGATTGACCAGCATGTAGCCCTGACCGATGGTCGCGTTCACGGTATCGTAAAGCGCCCATTCCTTTTGATATTTGCGCAGTTTCCATGCAGGGTCGGGCACGGTGCCATAGGATTGCCCGGCGTACGGCCTCGGGACTTCCTGCCCCAGCCCCAAACGCTTGGCCATTGTGGCGATCACGTCCATTCCCAGCTTCTGTGCGAAATGGTAGAAATAGACATCACACGATTGATATATTGCCTTGGCCATATCAACCGTGCCGTGGCCACGCCGGTTCCAGCAGTGGAATACACGGTTGCCTACGCGCAATCCGCCGCCGCAGCCGACACTTGCGCTTGGGTCAAGCCCCGCTTCGAGGAATGCCATTGCCACCATCGGCTTGACCGTGGAGCCGGGGGGATAGAGCCCGCGCAGCACCTTGTTACGCAAAGGCACGTGATCATCTTCGGACAGCATCTTCCATTCGATGCGGCCAATGCCGTCGGAAAAGCTGTTGGGATCAAAGCTGGGCATCGACGCCATGGCGAGGACATCGCCGGTTTCGCAGTCCATAACCACGACCGAGCCGGATTCAAGGCCGATACGGCGCGCGGCGTAGTCTTGCAGGCCGGCGTTGATGGTCAACTGGATCGGCTTGCCCGGAACATCCTCACGCGTGCCAAGATCGCGCACGATCCGCCCCGAAGCGGTCGCCTCTACCCGGCGTGCGCCGGGTACACCGCGCAAGCGTGTTTCGAAGTGCTTTTCCAGCCCGTCCTTGCCGATCTTGAAACCGGGCGTGATCAGTAGCGGATTGCGTTCTTTTTCATAATCTTCCGCCGATGCCGCGCCGACATAGCCAACCAGGTGGCCGACAGCGGCCCCTGCGGGATAGAACCGCGAATAGCCGCGCTGGGGTATGACGCCTGGCAGTTCGGGCAAACGCACGGAAACCGCAGCGAATTTGTCCCAATCAAGGCTGGATGCAACCTCGACAGGTTGGAACCCGCGTGCCTTGTCAAGTTTGTCGCGGATGTCCCGCACACGATCGGGTTGAAGATTGAGCAGGCTGGCAAGCGTCGCCATCGTCCGGTCAGGATCGTCAACACGGTCGGGTATAAGATCGACACGGAAGTCTGCACGGTTGGCGGCAAGCGCATTGCCGAACCGGTCCAGCACCCAGCCGCGCCGTGGCGGGATCAGGGTGAGGTTGACGCGGTTGCTTTCGGAATCTGCGCGATATTTTTCGTTCTGCGCGACGGCAAGGTAGCCAAGGCGGGTGGCAAGAAGCACCCCGACGCCGGTTTGCAATGCGCCCAGTACAAAGGTGCGCCGTTCAAAACGGTTTGTCAGGATTGCCGCAGTCATGGGCAGCCGAGAGTTGAGTTTCATAGCCGCTTCAAAGGCAAGAGGCGCACCCGGTCCAATAGGGCAATTACCCCTGTTACAACAGGGAAGAACATCACGGACATCAATACTTGCGGAAGGATGACGAAGGGCAGGGGATAGCCGGTGACGAAGCCTGCCAGAACCGCGCAAGTGCCAAGGTAAGCCGTCATCAACAGGCTGGCGGCGAGCCAGTCCTGCGCGAAACTGCGCCACAAGAAACGCTCGTCAATCACTTCCATGGCCAGCATCGTCAATGACCATAGCAAGATGCCCGAACCGAACGGTTGCCCTGAATAGAGATCGTCAACAAACCCCAATGGCATGCCTGCCCATACCGGAAGCATGCCCGGCCGCATCATGCGCCAGCCGAGCAGCATCATGTAGGCCAGCGGGGGCAGGATCGGAGCAGATGCGATGATGGGCGAGAAGCTGGCCATCGAGGCCAGTATGATGCTTAACCACGGAAGGCCGATGGCGAGCAGCGGCAGAGGTTCCCGATTGATCCGCTTGCGGATGGCATCTGCGCCGGAACCAATCTCGTTCCAGCTCACGGCGTCTCCGCAGCGGTGCCTTCACCGTCCCTGGCAATCTGCTGAAGCTGGGCGGCGGCTTGCGCCTGATAGCTTGGCTCAACGATCACGAATTCGTTGTTCGCAGGATCTGCTGCAAGATGACCGGTGGCGCCATCACGGTGCGGATCGGTGGCAACGGCTACGGGAATGCCGGGAGGATAAAGCCCGCCCGAACCCGACGTGACGAATACATCGCCCTTTTTTACAGGGTTAACGCCCATATTGATAAGACGGATATCGATGCGTCCGTTCGAGGCCCCCTGCACGAAAGCGGCCAGCCCGTCAGTCGAGCGGCGGACCGGCACGACGTTTTCAGGATCGGTTACCAGAAGCACGCGGGCAGTATCCGGCCCCACTTCGATGACGCGCCCGATCAGGCCGGACGCGGCACGAACCGGAAAACCCGGCTTTACGCCTTGTCCCGAACCAGCATCGATCACGGCAAAGCGGCGCGTGCTTGATGATGTGGACCCGATCAGGTGAACCGTCGCTACAGGTTTGCGCGCGGGATCGACGATTCCCAGCAGCGCTTTCAACCGGCGGTTTTCATCCTGCAATGACTGCATCGATACCGCGTTGGCCCGCGCTGCGTCGACTTCGCGCCGCAAATCGGCGTTCTGGCGGCCTGCGTTGAAATAGGCGCCGATGGCCCCGAACACGCTCTGGCCGGTAGCGCGGCCCTTTGCATTCGCCTGACCCATCGGCCTGGCAATTTCGGCTGCGGAACTGCGGGCAAACGAGAAAGCATCCGGATTGATCAGCGAAACGACAAGCACGATAACCCCTGCCACGACGCCCAGCAAGGCAATCACGTAGCCGGTGAAAATCCCGTATTGCGCCCTGCGCGAATAGCCCGGGCGCCGGTCCTGCGACCGCGCCATGCGTTCACCCCTTCAAGCCAGCCCCCGTCCGTCAGGGAACCGTATTGCAATCAACGTATGACGATCAAGCCGTGGTCAACACGCCGCGATAGATCGGGTCGTCCATAGCGCGACCGGTGCCCAGCGCCACGCATGACAGCGGATCTTCGGCGACGCTGACAGGCAGACCGGTTTCTTCACGCAGATGTTCATCAAGGCCGCGGATCAAAGCGCCACCGCCAGTGAGAACAATGCCCTGATCGACAATATCTGCCGCCAGTTCAGGCGCGGTGTTTTCCAGCGCGATGCGTACGCCTTCGACAATTGCGCCGATGGGTTCGGACAGCGCTTC
>JADYXV010000354.1 GCA_020853995.1 Novosphingobium sp. | reverse complement strand
TGGGATCGCGCAGCCGCTTCTGCTGGCCGCAAGGCCCTCAATCTTCCGCCGGATAGTCGCGCCGCCTAAGCGTTCTCTGATTGTTCACCCTTAACGTTGTTTAGCGTACCTTCCACGCTATGCCCTCTGAAGCACTGCGACAACTGCAAATGCGATGAACGAGAAGAATGCTGCCGTGCTCTTCGCATTACCTGTTGCGACGCAATACACGATGATGGCCCACGCCGGATAGGCGATCAGCGAAGTCGTGATTTTTAGCCACCCGGGCAGTGGCCGCCACCAGTTTCGATAGGATTGGACCGCCTCCATTCGAGCAAACTAGCTCAAGCGGGCAATGACGGCAAAGGGGTCGCTTCCAGAAAGTCCGCTTATGGCGGAAAACGCCCCAATGCGGCCAGTCTAAATCACGTCCATCTGACGGAGCAACGCGCGCAGTTGGGCAGGCTTTACCGGTTTGTGGAGCACCGGCAGTGCCAGACTGGCCAGCAACGTCTTGGCTTCCTCTGCCCGGTCGGCGGTAATGACCATCGCCGGTATTTCGCGACCTGCCATTTTGCGGATCATCGCAATCGCCGTGTCGCCCATCAGGCCATCGTCGAGTTGATAATCGACGATCAACATGGCAAGGCCTTGCGCCAGCGCCACCGTCACCACGACATCACCTGGATCGCGGGCTGTCACCACTTCAAGCCCCCAGTTTTCCAGCAAGGCTTCCATGCCCGAAAGGATGGCAGGATCATTATCGATCACCAGCACCATGCCGCCCGTGCTTGATGATACCGTTGCGGCGGGATCTTCGCGAACCGCGCTCACCACCGGGGCAACACTGGGCAGGCTGATGGAAAACGCCGATCCCTGCCCCGGCGTTGATTGCAGGGCAATTTCATGGCCAAGCATCGTGGAAACCCGCCGCACAATCGCCAGCCCAAGGCCTTTGCCCGGAATCTTCTGCGTCCGCCCCACCCGGCGAAATTCCTCGAAAATCTCGTCACGATCCCCCGGTGCAATGCCCGGCCCCGTATCGCGCACGGTGACCCTGACGCTGCCTGCAAGCTGCTCCACCTCGACCGCGACCTGCCCCACTTCGGTATAGCGGATCGCGTTTGAGACAAAGTTCTGTAAAACCCGGCGCAGCAGCCGCGCGTCCGACCGCACCCAAACCCCGGTGTCCGCCACATCGAATTGCAACCCACCCGCTGCCGCCAATGGCGCAAACTCCACCCGCAACGTATTGAAGATACTGCCAAGCGGAAGGTCCACGATCTCAGGCTGAATCGCGCCCGCATCAAGCCGCGAAATCTCAAACAGCGCCTCCAGCAGGTCTTCAACCGAATCCAGCGCGGTGCTTGTTTGCTGAACCAATGCGCGCGGGCGGTCTGGCAAAGCCTGCCCATCCATCGCCGAAACAAACAGCCGCGCTGCATTGAGCGGTTGCAAAAGATCATGGCTGGCGGCAGCAAGGAAGCTGGTTTTTGAACGATTGGCCGTCTCTGCTTCGTTCTTAGCATCGACCAGTTGTCGGTTCACCTCAATCAGTTCCGCCGTCCGCTCGCTCACCCTGCGCTCCAGCGTCTCGGCGGTTTCAGTTAACGAGCGTTGCAAGCGCATGTGATCGGTCACGTCGTCAAACGTAAATACCATCCCACCATTGCTGAGCGGGACCGAGCGGATGATGAAATTGCGCCCGCCAATCTTGCATTCCGCCGCAAGACGTTGCATGGTTTCATGCCGCCAGCCGAGCGCTTCTGGGCTATCAAGACCGAGGCTGTCGACACACCAGCGCACCAAAGCCGCATGATCGCGCACTGCTTCTGCATTATCGCCACTCAGTGCCAAAACCCGCATCAAACCTTCGTTCGAAGCCTGCATCCGGTGTTGTGCATCAAACAGACAAACGCCCTCTGACAGGGTATCAAGCGTGGCTTGGAGCGCCAGATTGCGCTCTGCCAGTTCAAGCGCCCGCTGCCGCGCATCTTCGGCTTTGACCGAGGTGATATCAGTATAGACCCCGACAATTCCGCCATCGCTGGTTCGGATTTCATTGATCTGGATCCAGCGCCCGTCGCTCATCGCCTGAACGTGTGCGCCTTCAGCCCGGCGATGCCTGTCCACCCGGTCACGCAGCCACCGTTCAGGGGCTATGTTTGCACCCACCGTCGCGCCAGTATTGGCAAGCCTGATTGCG
This sequence comes from Novosphingobium sp., assembly GCA_020853995.1. GTDB lineage: Bacteria > Pseudomonadota > Alphaproteobacteria > Sphingomonadales > Sphingomonadaceae > Novosphingobium. Next base: position 6,427 of record JADYXV010000354.1, on the reverse strand, counting down.
ATTTCTGCAAACTCTGGCGATGCGTGTGAAATCTCTTCAACCGAGGGAAATATCCGGATGTAGGCACGGTTGCACAAGATCATCCGGTCATTGGCATCAAACAGCGCAAAACCATCGTTCAGCGTTTCGATGGCATCACGCAGCAAAATCCGCGCTGCGGTGGCATCATCATTGGCCGCTGCCAGTTCCGCGATCACGCGATTAAGCTCGCTCATCGCAGCTTCCAGCGCGCTCGTCCGGTCACGCACCACTGATTCCAAGGCAATCGCGGTTTCGAACATCGAAAACGCCCCGCCCTCCATATCAATCGAGCGTTCCACCCGGTCCATCAAAGCGGAGTTGATCTTCTCCAACTGCTGCACCCGCGCGCGCAATTGTGCGATCTCATCATCGCCTTCGCGAACCACAGGATAAGCAATGCCGTTCATCGCCCCACCGCCAGCCCGGTGAACGTCTGATTCATATGGGCGGCACGGAATTGTTCGCCGTAAGTGTTAAAGCCAAACACGCGGTTGGCGACATACATCTGCGACACGACATGCGCCTGTTGTCGATCTTCGGCATCAAGGCGGTTCAGCACGCAATCAAAACCGATGACATGATCAATCACACCCACTTTGCGTTCGATCTCGGCAAACAGGTCTTCCATCGCGGCAACCCGGTCCACTGGTTCACCCAAGGAAAGCACCACGCCATTATCGATAGCGCAATAAAACGTCAGCGATCCATCAGGGTTGGCCGATTGGATCGAACGGACATGCACCTGCCCCCCGGTGCGCACGATCGGCGGGTGCGCGGCAAAGAAGTGCGCATCCAGCAGGGATGACGGATTGCCCGACAGCCGCTTGTATTCAGCAGCGGCGGGCGCTGCGTTGATTTCATAAACCGTGCGGGTTTCTGGATCGGCTTCGGTAATCACCATCTTGGACGGTCCGGGACGATAGAAGTTAGTGCAAAACACATGCAGCGGGCGTGCGCTGCTCAACAGAACAATCACGGCGGCATCGGCATGGAACGCCTTGTCATGCAGCACTGCGGTATTGCGAAACGATAGGCCATCGCCACCAGAGCCGCCGATCAATTGAATATCGCCCAAAGCATGCTGCGCGGTCATCGTCAGCAATTCTTCGCGATGGGAAAGCCCATCCACAAAAAACAACGCCACCTGATGCTGTTTTTCATCCCCCACCCGATCCCGGCGTTCTTGTGCGGCAAGATGCCTGATCGCGCTTTGGGCGGCTTGTGCATCAAAATGATCAAGATCATCAAAGCGCAAGGATGCCATCGAGAAAACGTCACGCGGGAAACCGATCAGCACGATGCTGTTGGTATCATAGCCCCGGTCTGCCAATTCGCCCGCACTCGTGCAGCCAAATAGTGGCACATCCGGCAATTGCACTGCCAGTTCCTGCGCCAGCGCATCGCGGGGGTAACCGTTTGAGCAAAACAGCAAGGCACCGGCCAATTGCACTGATCCGATGGCCGCCGCCAGTTCAGAAACCGCGCGGGCAGGATCAGCCGCGCGCGATGTGCACGCGACCAAGCGTTGGTCATCAAGATCAACCGGCACGGCCATTACCCTCTCTCAGAAAGGCCGCGCCTTTTTGCTGGACACCTGACCTTCGCCTGCGTTCTTTAGGACGGCGGACGGTGCCCGCCAAGCGGATTACACATCACCGCGCAGGGGTTCGCCTGCCTGCTCAAGCAATGCGGCTTCCTCATCGCTGAACACCCGGCTGCGCACAATGAACCGCACCCCTTCGGGCGCTTCAAGGCTCATCCCGGCACCGCGCCCGGGCACCACATCAATCGTCACCTGAGTATGCCGCCAATATTCAAATTGCGCAGCCCCGGTCCACACCGGCGTATCGCCCGTTATATGGCCGAGCAGAACGTCCTGCCCGCCAACCCGGAATTCACCCGCAACAAAGCACATGGGCGCAGACCCATCGCAGCATCCGCCCGATTGGTGAAACATCAATGGGCCATGCGCCGCTGTCAGCCGCACGATCCAATCGTCCGCCGCCGCTGTTGTCATGACGCGAGGGGGAAGTGTGGTCACACGACTTGCGCGATCAACACGGCAGCACCACCGGTGGCGAAATTGGCGATGTCGCCGGTTGCCGCCTGCGCCTCGGGCGTGGCCATGGCTGCGGCCATCGTTGCTGCATCGGCAAAGTAAATCTGCGCCATGCGGTAATAGGCAGGCGCGCTGCCATCGGGGCCCGCTACGCCTTTGAGCAGGACGATCTTTTCGACCATCGGGATTTTCTGTGCAATCGGCATGTGCGTTGCGGCGTAATAATCCTCAAATGCCTGCGGATCGGCAGGGGCATTGTACATCACACTGACCACGACTTGTGACACGACATCTCTCCATGTTTTGATTTTGACGCGCTCTTATGGCGCTTGGCTGAACGGCATGTGGCGCGCCTGCCCCATGCCAGAGCGCGCCACCTTTACAGTGTGATCGTTAGCTCAGAAAAAGCCAAGCTTCCTAGGGCTATAGCTGACCAGCAAGTTCTTGGTTTGCTGATAGTGATCGAGCATCATCTTGTGGTTTTCGCGCCCGATGCCAGATTGCTTATAACCACCAAATGCGGCGTGTGCTGGATAAGCGTGATAGCAATTGGTCCACACACGGCCAGCCTGAATACCTCGACCGATGCGATAGGCGCGGGTTCCATCGCGCGTCCACACACCCGCGCCAAGGCCGTAAAGCGTATCATTGGCAATCGCGAGCGCTTCTTCATCGGTCGAGAATTTGGTTACCGCCAACACCGGTCCAAAGATTTCCTCTTGAAACACGCGCATCTTGTTGTGGCCTTCCAGCACGGTTGGCTGGACATAGAAACCATCGGCCAAATCGCCGCCATGCACCGCGCGCTCACCACCGGTCAGCACCTTGGCACCTTCATCACGCCCGATCTGGATGTAGCTCAGGATCTTTTCCATCTGATCGTTCGAAGCCTGCGCGCCGATCATTGTGGAAGCATCCAGCGGGTTGCCCAGCTTGATCGCCTCAACGCGGGCAATCGCCTTTTCCATGAAGCGGTCATAGATCGATTCATGCACCAGCGCGCGGCTCGGGCAGGTGCAGACCTCACCCTGATTGAGCGCGAACATGGTAAAGCCTTCAAGCGCCTTGTCGAGGAAGTCGTCGTCCTGATCCATCACATCGGCAAAGAAGATGTTGGGGCTTTTTCCGCCCAGTTCCAACGTGCATGGGATCAGGTTTTCCGAAGCGTATTGCATGATCAGACGACCCGTGGTGGTTTCGCCCGTGAATGCGATCTTAGCGATGCGCTTGTTGCTTGCCAGCGGCTTGCCCGCTTCAATGCCAAAGCCGTTCACCACGTTGAGCACGCCCGCAGGCAACAGATCGCCGATCACTTCCATCAGCACCATGATCGACATCGGGGTTTGTTCGGCAGGCTTAAGCACGATGCAATTGCCCGCAGCGAGCGCCGGCGCCAGCTTCCACACCGCCATCAGCAGCGGGAAGTTCCACGGAATGATCTGCCCGACCACGCCCAGCGGTTCATGAAAGTGATAGGCGATGGTATCGTGATCGATCTCCGAAATCGAACCTTCCTGCGCGCGCAGGCACGATGCAAAATAGCGGAAGTGGTCAATCGCCAATGGAAGATCGGCGGCGGTTGTTTCGCGGATCGGCTTGCCGTTATCGATGGTTTCGACCAGCGCCAACTTATCAAGGTTGGCTTCCATGCGATCAGCGATTTTCAGCAGCGTGTTCGAACGCTCGGTCGTCGAAGCCTTGCCCCATGCATCCTTGGCTGCGTGCGCAGCGTCGAGCGCCAGTTCAATGTCTTCGGCAGTGCCGCGTGCGATCTGACACACAACTTGCCCTGTTACAGGCGAGATATTGTCGAAATAGGCCCCGCGCACCGGCGCAACCCATTTGCCGCCAATATAATTGTCGAACTTGTCGCGAATAAGCGCGTTGCCAGCAAATTTGCTCATGGCCTGTTCCAACATCCTCGTGCCTCCAAATAGACTCTTACGATTTCAAATCTCCTTGTGCGCCTCACGCGGCACCGCGCCAATTGTACCTTGGAACGATGTATTCGCCCGATGACATGGTGATAGAATGCGGGAAAATGGGTGGATGCGTTTCTGGGAGAGCCTGACGTGAGCGATGCAGTTTATCCGGTTCCGGCGGAGTGGGCGGCCAATGCGCTGGTGGACGAGGCGGGCTACTTTGCGATGTATCGCCAATCGGTTGAGGATCCGGAGGCGTTCTGGGCCGAACACGGCCAGCGGCTTGATTGGATCAAGCCATACACCAAGGTCAAGAACACCTCGTTCCATGAGGCGGACTTCGGCATCCGCTGGTTCGAGGATGGCACGCTGAACCTTTCGGCCAATTGCCTTGACCGCCATCTGGCCACACGCGGCGATGACATCGCGATCCTGTGGGAGCCCGATGGCCCGGGCGAGCCGCACCGCGAGATCACTTATCGCCAGTTGCATGAAGACGTCTGCCGCTTTGCCAACCTGCTTAAATCGCGCGGCGTGAAACGCGGCGAGCGGGTGACGATCTATCTGCCGATGGTGCCTGAAGCCGCCGTGGCGATGCTCGCCTGCACCCGCATCGGCGCAATCCATTCGATCGTGTTTGCAGGCTTCAGCCCCGATGCTCTGGCAGGCCGCATCAGCGATTGCGACAGCCGCGTGGTACTCACCGCTGACGAGGGCCTGCGCGGGGGCCGCAAGGTGCCGCTGAAGGCCAACGTGGACGAGGCGCTGAAGTACTGCCCCGGCGTCGATACCGTCATCATGCTGCGCCGCACGGGTGCGGACCTCGGCTTTGTCGAGGGCCGCGATCTGGATTGGGCGAGCGCTGCCGCGCAACAATCTGCCGAATGTGCGCCCGAAGAAATGGGCGCGGAAGATCCGCTGTTCATCCTCTATACCTCGGGCTCCACCGGCAAACCCAAGGGCGTGCTGCACACCACCGGCGGCTATGCGGTGTGGGCTTCGATGACGCACGAATACGTGTTCGATTATCGTCCCGGCCAGATTTACTGGTGCGCGGCTGATATCGGCTGGGTCACCGGCCATTCCTATGTCGTCTACGGCCCGCTGATGAACGGCGCGACGACCGTCATGTTCGAAGGCGTGCCCAATTTCCCCGATGCCAGCCGCTTCTGGCAAGTGGTCGACAAGTTCAAGGTCGAGATCTTCTATGGCGCCCCCACCGCCTTGCGCGCGCTGATGCGCGAGGGCGATGCGTGGGTGAAGCAAACCAGCCGCGCCTCATTGCGCTTGCTCGGATCGGTGGGCGAGCCGATCAACCCCGAGGCGTGGGAGTGGTATCACAAGGTTGTGGGCGACAGCCGCTGCCCGATTGTCGACACATGGTGGCAGACCGAAACCGGCGCGGCGATGATCACCCCCCTGCCCGGCGCAACCCCGCTCAAGCCCGGCTCGGCCAGCCGCCCGTTCTTCGGCGTGCAGCCCGCGCTGCTCGATACCGAGGGCAATCTGCTCGACGGCGCAACCGATGGCTGTCTGGTCATCACCGACAGCTGGCCGGGGCAGATGCGCACGGTGTGGGGCGATCACGACCGCTTTTTCCAGACATATTTCAGCACCTTCAAGGGCCACTACTTCACTGGCGACGGCTGCCGCCGCGATGAGGATGGTTATTACTGGATCACCGGGCGCATCGATGACGTGATCAACGTATCGGGCCACCGCATGGGCACCGCAGAGATCGAATCCGCGCTGGTAGCGCACCAGAAAGTGGCCGAGGCCGCGGTCGTCGGCATGCCGCACGACATCAAAGGCCAAGGCATCTATGCCTTCGTCACCTGCAATGCCGAAGTCGAGCCCGACGAGGCGCTGCGCAAGGAGCTGATCGCGTGGGTGCGTCACGAAATCGGCCCGATCGCCACCCCCGATGTGATCCAGTTCGCCCCCGGCCTGCCCAAGACCCGCTCGGGCAAGATCATGCGCCGCATCCTGCGCAAGATCGGCGAAAACGACGTCTCGAACCTCGGCGATACCTCCACCCTCGCCGACCCCGGCGTAGTTGACAATCTGCTGGCAAATAGACCGCATCTGGCAACCGCGTAAACTTCGTAACGTCCCGAAATGCAGCGATCACTGCCATTCTTGCCATAATTCTTGGGCAAGATGGAGCCTTGCTGCATTGCTATGAGGAGCTGGGGACCTCCAAAAACCCCCTCGCCAAAAGCGGTTTGATTTGATTAAGTGCGGCTGTCAGAGGAGCGGATGTAGATTTCCGCTGAGAATTGACCCGGTATTTCCATCGAGAATTGGCTCTGACTCACTTTTGCTGCTGGTGTGATAGACTTTGGCAGTTCCATTGAGAGGATCTGCCATGCCCGGTCGATTTCATCGCGCGAACTTGGCCCCCGAAGGTTTCGTGGTCGTTTCG
>JADYXV010000353.1 GCA_020853995.1 Novosphingobium sp. | reverse complement strand
TCCATCGAACAGGGATAGCGGGAATGGGCCATCGCCAACGTTGAATTCGCCATCGGCGATCTCATCCCCAATGTGGGCGAGATCGGTTGCGGGGAAGTGCTTTGCGAGTTCCTGCGGGCTCACCAAAGCGATTTGAGCGCCATAGGCCCCATCAAGCACATAGGGGAACGGGATTTCCTGCCGTGATCGGCCAACTTCGATTCGCACGTTATAGGATGTGCCAATCAGTTCGATCTGCTCGGTCAGGTAATCTGCAAACAGCGCAGGCCGGGTGATTGTGCAGGCATAATTGCCGCGCTGCGCTAGTCGGCCAAATGCACGGCCATTCGATTCCGTGCGGGGATCATCATCAAGCCGGATTCGCAATTCGGGATAGCTGTAGGAGCCATCGCTGCGTCTGCTGAGTGGCGGGGGTGTGCCGGTATTTGCATAAATCGCGATGTCGTCACGGAGCCTGGCAACGGCGCTATCGTAAAGGTCGATGAGTTCGGCGATAATAGTTTCAGTTGTAGCCATCATCATGCATGTAGCGCGCCTTCATGGCACTGCAAAGAAGCATGAAACGAAAAAGGGCGCCCCGAAGGACGCCCCTGATCTTACTGCCGAAAGAGAAGGAAGCCTTAAGCTTCCGTTTCCTCTTCGCCTTCTTCAAGAAGGTCAGCCGGGATTTCACCGGGTTCAGCATTGGGGTTGTAAGCTTCGGTAAAGCCGCCAACTTCGGTATCGAACATCGCATCGATAACGTTGATGCCTGCAGTTTGCAGAGCAGCTTCGTCAGCCGAACGTGCGACGTTGACCTTGACGTTAACCGATACTTCAGGGTGCAAAGCGACCTTGACGTTATAAACGCCGATGGTCTTGATCGGGCGTTCCAGCACGATCATGCCCTTGTTTACCTTGGCGCCCTGTTCAACCAGTGCGTCGGAGATGTCACGGACCGAAACCGAGCCATAAAGCTGGCCAGCGTTCGAAGAAGCGCGGATAAGCACAACTTCCTTGCCTTCAACGTTGCTCGACTCAGTCGTAGCTTCGTCACGGCGGGCAGCGTTGTCGGCTTCGATGCGGGCGCGGTTTGATTCGAAAATCTTGCGGTTAGCATCGTTGGCGCGGAGCGCTTTTTTGTTAGGCAGCAGGAAGTTGCGGGCATAGCCGTCCTTGACGGTTACTTCGTCGCCGATGGCGCCCAGCTTCTCGATGCGCTCGAGCAGGATGATCTGCATGGTCTGCGCTCCTTACTTAACGATGTACGGCAGGAGGCCGATTTGCCGGGCGCGCTTGATCGCCTGGCTCAGCTCACGCTGCTTCTTTGCCGAAACGGCAGTGATGCGGCTAGGGACGATCTTGCCACGCTCGGACATGAAGCCCTGCAGCAGACGTACGTCCTTGTAGTCGATCTTTGGAGCGCCCTTGCCCGAAAACGGGCAGCTCTTGCGGCGGCGGAAAAACGGACGAGCCATCTCTTATTCCCCTTCGCGTTCGCGGCGACGTGTGCGCTCGCGGTCGTTCTTGCGCATCATCACTGACGGGCCGGCTTCATGTTCGTCAACGCGGACGGTCATGAAACGGATCACATCTTCGTTGATCGAGGTTTGACGCTCAAGCTCGGTGATGGCTGCGCCCGAAGATTCGATGTTCAGCAGCACGAAGTGCGCCTTGCGATTCTTCTGGATCTTGTATGCCAGTGAACGGAGGCCCCAGGTTTCGGTCTTCGTGACCTTGCCATTGTTGGCTTCGACGATTTCAGTGGCGGTGGCGGCAAGCACGTCAACCTGAGCTTGGCTCAAGTCTTGGCGCGCCAGAAACACATGCTCGTAGAGCGGCATGCTGTTGCGTCCTTATCTATTTTAACCGATCGCTGGCTTGTCCGCGGTATTGCGGGGCCCCTCCGGCTTTCTTGGGTGATCCCCGGATGCCCGGCGAAGCGCTGGCCCTTAGCGCTTTTGCCACGCAATGCAAGCGCATTGTCCATAATTGCAGGCTTGCATCGCCCTTTCACCTTCGATTTAACCGTTCCGTTAAATAATTGGGAGAGAACCATGCTCGTCAAACTTGACCGCCATGATACGGTTGCCGTGGTTACGTTGAACCGACCAGATGCGATGAATGCACTGTCTACCGCTTTGCGCGCCGAACTGGCGCAAGTTATGCGGCAGGTGAGCGACGATGACAGCATACGCGTGGTTGTTCTTACCGGAGCAGGAGAGCGTGCTTTTTGTGCCGGACTTGATCTGAAAGAACTGGGTACAGACATATCAATCATTGGCGGCAACAGTCCTGCCGATTCCCATAACAATCCGGTTCTGGCATTTACGCAATGTCGCAAGCCACTGATCGGAGCCATCAATGGCGTTGCGGTTACCGGCGGGTTCGAACTGGCTTTGGCTTGCGATTTGCTGATCGCATCTGAAAACGCACGCTTTGCCGATACGCACGCCCGCATCGGCATCATGCCTTTATGGGGCCTGTCACAAAAGCTATCGCGTATCATCGGTGTTTCGCGGGCCAAGGAATTGTCGCTCACGGGCAACTTCATTGGTGCCGTCCAAGCCGAGGCTTGGGGGCTGGTCAATCGTGTCGTGCCGCAGGCCGATTTGCTGGGCACGGCTATTGCATTGGCGCAGGACATGGCCTCAATCGAACCGGACATGGCGGCGTCATATAAGGCGCTTGTCGATGAAGGCTATGCCTTGCCCTTCGGCGAAGCCTTGGCGTTTGAAGTGCAGGTTTCCACTGAACGCAATAGCCGGATTGGTGCAGCCGACGTAGAAGCGCGCCGGCAATTGGTAATGGAGCGCGGGAGAACCCAAGCCTAGGACTTCTGGGGCACCCCGCAGAACAAGATCGATGTGATGTTGTTGGCTCGAACGACAAGGTAGCCAAGGCTGGAAAGCGCCAGAACCATGATGCTCGTCACCAGCCACTGCAGTTCTGGCGAGATCGGCAGGGCGCGGGCTTGAGGCAGCAAGATCATCGCCCATACAAGATGGAACAGGTAAATCGCCAAGGCGCCATCGACAAAAAACGTCACGGTCCGGCTCTGCTTGTTCACAGCCCAAGCCAGCATGCGGAACAGGGCCAGCGACATCAGATAAGCCAATGGCAGCTCCATCGTGCGCATGATCCAAAGGCCCGTTCCGTCCGGGTAGATTTCCTTGCCCAAAGTTGGACGGATGAGCGGGTCTAGCGGCATGAATACGATCAACATCAAAACGATAGCAGGCCAGATAAACCAACGGTTCATGGCGAAAACCCGGTCTCCGATGCGGCCATGCCAGGCCAGAATGCCTGCCACAAAGCCGACTGCATGAAACAGGAACTGCTGCCACAACAG